>CBDUII010000113.1:0-7492 GCA_965367285.1 uncultured bacterium | reverse complement strand
TTATGAAAGCAGACTATATCCTGGAACCTATTAAAGGTATTGGAAATTATAATCATCTTCCGGTGAGAGGTGCGGCAGCTATAATTATCGATCGTTTATTAACAAGGGAATAAGGAGTAAAACAAAATGAATGCTATTGAAAAAATAGAATCAGAACAATTAAAAAAGGAAAAAATCCCTCAGTTTAAGGCGGGCGATACGATACGTGTGCATTTAAAAATTAAAGAGGGAGAAAAAGAACGGATTCAAGTTTTTGAAGGGGTGGTTATTGCTAAAAAACATGGAGGAGTCCGTGAAACTTTTCTTATTAGAAAAGTCTCATTTGGTGTTGGAGTAGAGAGAATATTTCCCCTCCATTCCCCAAGAATAGAAAAAATTGTTGTAGTACGAAAAGGGAAAGTACGTCGCGCAAAACTTTATTACCTGAGAAAGCTTAAAGGAAAAGCCGCTAGAATTAAAGAAATGAGTAAAGTTAAGCAGAAATAAAATTCAGTTCTGTAAGCATTTTTTAATAGATAAATTTTGACGTTATAATGTGGCACTATGAAAACAAGACCAGAAAGCAGGGCCACAAAATAATTACAGGCATAGATGAAGCGGGAAGGGGGCCCCTGGCAGGACCTGTAGTAGCAGCTTCTGTCATCTTACCGGAAAATTGCCAGGTTGAAGGGCTGAACGATTCTAAAAAATTATCAGAAAAAAAAAGGAAACTGATCTTTCAAATCATCAGGCAAAAAGCGGTTGCAATCGGCATAGGCATAATTTATGAAAACATAATAGATCAAATAAATATTTTACAGGCTGCGAAAACTGCCATGGTGGATTCTGTTTTCCGATTACGCTGTAAGCCTGATTTTCTTTTAATCGATGGCAATCAGAAGATACCTTCTATGATACCTCAACTTACCATAATAAAAGGAGATGCCTTAAGCGCATCCATCGCAGCGGCTTCTATTATAGCAAAAGTAACCAGAGATAGAATGATGGTTCATTATGATGGCATTTATCCGCAGTACGGATTTAGTCAACACAAGGGTTACGGAACACAAGATCATTTAAAAAACATTAGCAAGTTTGGCCCCTGTAAAATTCACCGCAAAACATTTAAAGGGGTAAAAGAATACTGCTAAAATTGAAAGAAGCAAAGGAAAAACCATGTGCCTTCCTTGTCTCCAGGTCTCTTTTTTTGCTGGTAAAAGCGTTGAAAATATATTAAATTATTAGTATGAATGGACAATTTTCAATATTCGTAGCCGCAAGTTTTATTTTTCAAATATGGATGTTTATTGACTGTTTAAAGCGCAAAGAAAATTTCTTCTGGGTTCTTATTATTATACTGTTTGGCCCTGTCGGCGCTGCCCTTTATTTATTTTTTGTTAAACTTTCCGGTAAAAATGTAAAAATTAAAACCACTATTAAGGATACAAAAGAAGTTGAAAGTTTCAAAGCCCTGATACAACTACATGGTAAAGCTTATCATTACAATGAGCTTGGTGATATTTATCTAAACCGGGGTAGTCTGCAGGAAGCTAAAGAATGTTACGAAAAGGCGGTGGAAAAGGATCAAAGTATGCTAACCGCCCAATATGGTCTGGCAAAATGCCTGAATGGGGCAGGGAAATATTTGGAGGCAGCTTATGTACTGGAAGACCTTATAGCAAAAGACCGGAAGTATGATTATGGAAATGCGCTTTTTGGCCTGGCAGAAAGCTACCGCTTTGCAGGGGAGGACGATAAAGCAATAAAAGTGTATGAGGACCTTTTTAAAGCATATTCCTTTTTCAGAGGTTATTATGAATATGCAATGCTCCTTGTGAAAAAAGGACGCTTGGACGACGCCATTAAATCGATGCGGACTCTTATAAAGAATGCAGGTACATTACCGAATTATAAATACCAGCAAGAAAAAATCTGGATTGATAAAGCCCATAAATTCTTGCGCCGCTACCAAAAAAATCCAGATACTCTTTGATTTTGCGTAATTAATAGTGCATAAATATTTTCGCAAAGTAGACCTGCAAAATCTTCTTTTAATTATTTTTATTCCCAGCCTTCTTTATTTTCACACCTATAAAAGCCCTTTCCACCTGGATGATATTAGCACTATAGTCGATAGGCCTCTAATTAAAAATAGCGGCATTTTTTTTGACGAAGATAATCCGCATGGGGCAGGTTTCAGAGGTATCTTTAACAACAGGGTTTTTTTACTTTATAGCTTCGCGTTAAATTACAATCTTGGCGGCCTTAATGTATTTGGATATCATCTTGTTAATGTCATTATCCATCTTATTGTTTCTATTCTTTTATATTTTTTAGTTAAAGAAATATTAATAAGCCAGGCTTCCAACACTTGTCAATATGGGGAAATACGATTTCAACATAGCAATACAATCCCCTTGTTGGCCTCTCTTTTGTTTTCTGTTCATCCATTACAAACAGAATCAGTGACTTATATTTCCAGTCGTTCAAGTCTTGCGGTTACTTTATTCTTTTTATTGTCGCTCCTCTCTTTTATTAAAGGATCGGCGTTGTTTTTCAAACCCTTGAAAGAGATCAGACATAAAATCTATATAGTTGGCTATCTTTTTTTCGGTATACTGTTCTTTTTGTTGGGATTGGGATTCAAAGAAACCATTGTTGTTTTGCCGCTAATCTTTTTTCTTTATATATTGTTTTTTCACTCACGGCAAATACGTCTATCAAAGAAGGTTCTTGGTTCTATCTTCCTGCTGATATTTCTTCTACTGGTTCACGCCGCAGGATTTCTTATGTACTCTAAGGAGATAGGACGTTTGACTAAAATATATCAGACATCTGAATTTCAAGAAAAAAGTATACAAAAAGCAACCGTCAGGCTTAAGGGAATCAAAAAAGAGCGGCATCCGATTCTTAATTTACTCTACTTTTCAACTGATAAACCAAATATCCTAACCAACATATATCATTCTATTTATTCAAGAGGTCAGTATGTTTATAACGTAGGGAAAAATTCGTATTCCGAAAAGGTCTATTTTTTGTCAGAATTGGAAATTATTGTATTTTATTACCTTAAGCTTCTTTTTCTGCCCTTCAATCAAAGCGTCTTTCCTGATTTCCCTGCATTTAATACTGAACACTGGAAAACATTAATCGGTGCTTTGTTTATCATAGTTTTATTATCTATATATTGTTTGTCTTCAAATTTAAGATTAATTTCCTTTTCCTTTTTTTGGTGTGTAATAACAATCATGCCTTACGCTTCTTTCATACCTTTAACTGACTTGGTTTCGGAACATCGAACATATCTTCCCAACATCGGTTTTTTTATAGTGGTATCAACAGGATTAGCCGCATTGCTAACCTCAAAAAAACGCCTTATTTATTTATCCTTTATTCTGGCAATTTTAATATCTGCTTCCATGCTAACTTTAAAAAGAAACTTTATATGGCAAAGCGAAATTTTTTTGTGGGAAGATGCTGTTAAAAAAGCTCCCGTACACATCAAGTCTATTAATGCCCTCGGAGTGGCGTATATGTCAGCAGGGGAAAATGACAAAGCGCGGTCTGTTTTCCAGAAGGGCTTAAATATAGATCCTTTTAACCATAAGTTCCATACTAACATGGGTATAATATTCAAAAATAATGGCGATCTTGACAGGGCAGAAGAGCAATTTAAACTGGCTGCTTTAATTTCAAAAGAATATTTAGCGTTCATTAATCTTGGATCTATTTATTTAGAAAGAGACCTGTATTATCAAGCTATACAAGAATTTAACAAAGCATTGCGTTATAAACCGGATTCATACCTTTCTTATTTTTATCTTGGTAATGCTTACAATGATTTGAAAGACTACAAAAATGCCCTTCAGCACTTTGAAAAATCTGTTGAGTTAAACCCTGATTTCGCAAGAGGTTATAATAATTTGGGGTACAGTTACTGGAATTTGGGAAAACATGATCAGGCTTATGAGTGGTTTGTAAAGGCTATGAATAAACAGCCGGAACTTCCTACCCCATATTTAAATATTGGAAATTATTTCCTTTTTAAAGGAAATGAAAAACAGGCTGAAGATTTTTTTAATCGCTATCGGAAAAAGTTAAAAAATGAGAAAAAATAAAAGGTTTGTCTGTTTACCCGTCGCTTTAATAATAGCTCTAAATATACTCGTCTATGCCAATACCTTCAAAGTACCATTTCTGTTTGATGACGTAAGGTATATCGAGAATAATAAAATCATTTTAGAACCATTGGATATTAATGCCTTGATTAAAACCTACTTTTTAAGAGGCATCGTTCGTTGGAGTTACGCCGTGAATTACCTGATTGGCGAACTCAATACCATTGGCTACCATATTGTTAATTTGTTCCTGCATATTATAGTATCGATACTTATCTTTGTAATTCTTCGCAGCCTCTATCCCAATCGTAAATGGAATTTGCCGCTTTTAGCGGCCCTTTTATTTTCCCTTCATCCTATTCAAATAGAATCAGTTACTTACCTGATGAGCCGTTCTGGATTACTTGCTGCTTTTTTTTATCTTCTGGCATTTTATTTTTTTATTAATTCTATCCGGAACTTTCCGGCACATGCGGTCAAAACAATTATTTTTTCAATTGCCACTCTAATTTGTTTTTTCCTGGGACTTGGTTCCAAATTAACTATTGTTTCTTTGCCAATAATGTTGATCATTTACCTGTTAGTTATTAACATCAATAAAATCAGCCTTTTGCATGCTGCTCGTAAATATAAATGGCTTCTGATGGGAGTGCTAACAGTCTTCGCTTTTTTTTTAATTCATAAGTCCTTTTCAAGACACGGATTGCTGGGAGTCAGCGGTATGGCAATAGAACAATATGGACGATGGGGTTATTTCATGACGGAGGTCAAAGCTTTTTATTTTTATTATTTAAAATTATTATTTTTCCCAATTAACTTAAATATCAACCCTGATTTCCCTTTTTTACCTTCATTATGGCAAACTATTTGTTTACTCATTCTGACGTTGTTAGGATTGTTTTATTCAGTAAAACATTTAAAGAAATTTCCACTATTGATTTTTTCTATTTTCTGGATACTTATCACACTTTCACCAACATCTTCCATTGTTCCATTAAACGATTTAGTAGCCGAGCATCGAATATATCTCCCTTCACTCGGTTTCTTTATTGCAATAAGTCTGGCCATCGTAGAGCCCAAACGATTGTCTGAAACGGTAAAAACAGTTTCAGTTTTAACTATGGTGATAGTGTTTTCTACCTTGACGGTTCAGAGAAATAGTGTTTGGAATGACTCAATTTCTATATGGGAAGACGCAGTGAAAAAATCGCCTCATCATGTAAAATCTCATATTAATGCAGGCAGAAGTTATTATCACGGCAGGATGTTAAAGAAAGCAGCAGCATCTTATAAAAAGGCAAATAAAATTAATGCCTTTTATTTTGAACCACACTATAACCTCGGCACTATTTATTATGAATGGGGAAACCTTGACAAAGCAGCCAAGGAATTCTCAATTTCATTACAATTAAAAAAATTACCGGAAACTTACATAAATCTTGGCAAAATTTATATGGACAAAAAAAAGTATGACGCGTCAATTAATATGTTTAAAGCTGCTATTCATCTTCAGAGAGATTGTTCTGTCTGTTTTCGTTATATAGCTATTATTTATTATTATTACCTTAGGGATTACAAAAAGGCAAAGTTTTATTTTCAACAGACATTAAAATTA
This sequence comes from uncultured bacterium, assembly GCA_965367285.1. Classification (GTDB taxonomy): domain Bacteria; phylum Nitrospinota; class Nitrospinia; order CAJXCL01; family CAJXCL01; genus CAJXCL01. Next base: position 1,780 of record CBDUII010000113.1, on the reverse strand, counting down.
GACCCTGAACAAAACCAAAAACAGGAAATCCAATCGATTATTGATTCTCTGGATACTTCTTTAACAGTTCGATAAAATCTATTTACTTAAAATCAATTTGATTCCACCCACACTGCTTTTTTTGCTTGCCAGAATGTTTGAAATGTGATATTTTAATAGTTCTAAAAATTTGGTCTACTAACAAAAAGTGGGCTCATAAGCCCACTTTTTTTGTTTGTGCCTGTATATTAAACAAATAGAAAATTCATTATAATTTTGGGAATAAGTATCGTAAAATCAAGCATTAACGATAAAATTCGAAGCCTTGTGAGGCCAATCGTGGAAGCGAAAGAAATGGAACTGGTGGATGTGGAGTATAAAAAGGGACTAAAAGGAGTTCTCAGAATATTTATTAATAAGGCAGGGGGGGTTAATGTTTCAGATTGTGCAAAAATCAGCTCCCAGGTGGAAGCATTTCTTGATATTGAAAATTTAATTGAAAATAATTATGTATTGGAAGTCTCCTCTCCCGGTTTAGACCGTCCTTTAAAAAGCGAGGCGGATTATAAACTAAATGAAGGAAAACTGATAAAAGTTTCTCTTTATGCGCCGCGGGAAGGCAAAAAGACATTTATCGGACGGATTGTTAATGCCAGTGACCAGAAAGTAATTTTAAAAGAAAAATCAGATAAAATTGTCAATATCCAAATTGCTGAGATAGCAATAGGAAAATTGGAAATAGAATTTTAATAAAAATTATTGGGAGGTGGTGCAATGAGTGTGGAATTGCTCCACATTATTGACCAGGTTGGCCGGGAAAAAGGGATTGACCCTTCTATTCTTATTGAGGCGCTTGAAGCGGCGGTGCTATCAGCATGTAAAAAGAAGTACTCTGATGAAAACTTAGAGGCTCTATTTAACAAAAAGACCGGAGAAGTAGAACTGTTTTCCTGCAAACAGGTCGTTGAGACTGTTGAAGATGCTGATAAAGAAATAGATTTAAAAAAAGCAAAAAAAATAGATTCAAAGGCAAAACTCGAAGATATAGTAAAAATTCCTTTCGGGAGGGAACCTTTAGGCAGGGTTGCGGCGCAAGTTGCCAAACAGGTAATAATACAAAAAGTAAGGGAAGCTGAAACTGCTGTTGTGCTAAAGGAATTCAATGAGAAAAAAGGTGAGTTGGTGAATGGCGTTGTTCTCCGCCAGGAAAGAGGAGATATTATAGTTGAACTTGGAAAAGCTGAAGGGATTTTACCCAAAAAAGAACAGGTTTATAAAGAAGATTTTAAAAGAGGGGAGCGTATTAAGGCCTTCTTGCTGGATGTTAAAAGGAGTGCAAAAGGGGCTCAAGTGATTTTATCACGTACTCACCCAGGACTTCTTATTAACCTTTTTCACATGGAAGTTCCTGAAATATCCGAAGGAATTGTAGAGGTTAAAGGGGCGGTCAGAGAACCGAATGGACGCTCAAAGATTGCAGTTCATTCCAAAGAAAAAAGTGTTGACGCCGTTGGTTCGTGTGTGGGAATGCGTGGAGTAAGAGTGCAAGCTGTTGTGGCAGAATTAAGAGGAGAAAAAGTTGATATCATCCAGTGGTCTGATAATCCAACAGTCTTTGTTAAAAACGCGTTGAGCCCGGCAAAAATTGCTATGATAGTTCCAAATGAAAACGAAAAACATTTGCTTGTTATAGTACCGGATGACCAGCTTTCATTAGCGATTGGAAAGCGGGGTCAAAATGTACGGCTGGCATCCCGGCTTTTAAGCTGGAGCATTGACATTAAAAGTGAATCTGACTATC
>CBDUII010000112.1:0-7542 GCA_965367285.1 uncultured bacterium | reverse complement strand
TTTTAGGCGCTGTTTGGTGCATTTTTTTTACAGCGCCTTATGCAACGCTCAAAATTCCTAAAACTGACAGCAACAAGTGCAAAGTTTGTAAAATTTGTTACCCAAACTGTCATTCCCGCATGCTCCTCGCTTAAAGCGTGCGAGGACAAGCTTTAGCGGGAATCCAAGTGAAACCAACTCCCGGATGCCCGATAAAAACATTCGGGCATGACAAAATTTGTGCGCCTGCTCTATAGTATAATTATCGGTAAAAAAACCTATGCAGTTGAAAGATGGAATTTTAAATAAAATACCAGACACTCCAGGGATATATCTGATGAAGGGTAAGAACGATCAAATCCTTTATATCGGTAAAGCCAAATCTCTTAAAAGCCGCGTTAAATCGTATTTTCAAAAATCAGACACTCTCCTCCCGAGAACCAGGATTATGCTGAAAAGGGTAACGGATATTAATTTCATTACTACTTCCAGTGAGATTGAGGCCCTGATTCTGGAAAGTAACTTTATTAAAAAACACCAGCCACGTTATAACGTCCTGTTAAAAGATGACAAACATTACCCCTATATTCGTCTTGCCACCGACACTTACTTCCCCTATTTATCTATCGTGCGCAAGGTTAAGAAAGACGGAGCAAGATATTTCGGCCCATATGTCATGGTTAAAGAAGTCAGGGAAATGATAAGACTGATCCATAAAATATTCCTTTTTCGAGAGAGCCGTGATGATCTGAATGGCAGTTTTAAACGGAGACCATGTCTTAATTTCCAAATGGAAAGATGCGCAGCGCCCTGTGCCGGCAAAATTACAAAGAAAATTTATAACAAAATAGTTCAGAACGTAATTCTTTTTCTCAAGGGGCGAAACGATACTTTACTGGAATATTTAAAGGAACGGATGCGGAAAGCTTCTGATGAACTCCGGTTTGAAGACGCGGCCAAACTAAGAGACCAGATTGAATCGATTGAAAGCGTAATCAAAAAACAAAAAATCATTTCAACAAACCTGGAAAACCAGGATGTAATTGTTTTTTACCGGGAGGGGAGTAATGCCAGCGTACAAATCCTTATGATCAGGAATGGGAAAATGACGGGAGATAAGAGCTATAAATTGACCGGATTGGATGGAATCTATAATGACGAACTTATCTCTTCTTTTATAAAGCAATATTATGCTGACGAACCTATGCTGCCTCAAGAAATTCTTTTGTCCATGGATATCAAGGAAAGGGATATTATCGCTCAATGGCTTTCCGCCAAAAAAAAGAGCAAAGTCATTATTCAGGTTCCGGAGAAAGGAAGAAAGAAAAACCTTGTGGAAATGGCTGAAGAAAATGCCCGCTTTGCGTTCCGAAAAGAAGAACATCAACGGACAATACTGGAAGAACTGAAAGAATTATTAGAACTTAGTAATACGCCGGAACGGATTGAAGCCTTTGATATATCCAATATCTCAGGTTCAATGGCTGTTGGGGCGTCAGTGCTGTTTGTTAATGGAGAACCCTTTAAAAAGGGATATCGCCGTTTTAAAATTCGTGAAATTAAGGGTGCTGATGATTACGGCATGACATCTCAAATTATTCTCCGCCATTATGCCCGCCTGCTGGATGAGAAAAAAGAACTTCCACACCTGGTAATCATTGACGGTGGAAAAGGACATCTTAACGCTGCTGCTAAAGTACTGGAGGATTTGTGTCTGCTTAAAAAAATAGATGTTATAGCAATCGCCAAAGGAAGAGAACGAAATAAACCTGAAACGGATGAAATTTATACCTTAAAACATACAGAGCCTGCTGCTTTCCCAGTTGATTCTCCGATGAAATTTTTAATCCAGAGGATAAGAGATGAAGCGCACCGCTTTGCCGTTACCTATCATAGAAAGCTGAGGAAAAAAGGAGGACTCCACTCTATTCTGGACGATATTGCCGGCATTGGCGGAAAGAGAAAAAAACAGCTAATAAAACATTTTGGCGGCGTGATAAAATTAAAGGAGGCATCTATAGATGAAATTAAAGAATTGCCTTATATAACGGAAAAAATCGCAAGGGAAATTAAAGCAAAAATTTAATGACTCTTCCAACCGGCGGCTATCAGCCCATATGGCCTGTCATAGACAATTTATTATTTTTTTAAAGCTTTTAAGGCCGATTCATGGAGGTTTTCAAAGGAAATTGTTTTATTACTAATAAGAAATATGTCCACCAGATTAATTCCCACTCACAGAATATATCCTTTTTTCTTGTAAAGTAATTCGCAAATATCTATCATATAATTTTATTTTCAAATTATTCAAAGCATTATTTTGATAAATAATCGTCATCAATGCTTTTTGAAAGATCAGTTTGAGTAATCGTAATATACTCCTTACTGTTACCGGCCTGACTCCCCAGGTTATAACTGAGACCTGTTATTATTTGCTTTGCAAAAAAAGGCCTAAAGTAAAAATCAGTGAAATAATATCCATTACCACTGCTAAAGGAAAGGAAATCCTTCTCAAAACCCTATTATCCCCTATCAAAGGCAAGTTCTATCAGTTTTGTCGTGATTACAATATTGATCCCGCAACTATTAAATTCAACGACGAAACCATAATAGTGCTGAAAGGAAAAGGGGGCAAATATCTTAATGATATTAGAACGAAGACAGACAATGAGTATATTGCGGACCAGATTAATGATCTGATTAAAAAATTAACCGGAGACAAAAATACGTCTCTTCACTGTTCCATAGCAGGGGGAAGGAAGACCATGAGCGTTTACCTGGCCTCTGCCCTGCAATTATATGGCAGAAAACAGGATACGCTTTCTCATGTATTAGTCTCTCCGGCGGCGTTTGAAAACCACAAAGATTTTTTCTATAAACCCAAATAAGATGTGTGGCTCACTGCGTCAGACGGTAGCCGAATAAACACAAAAGACGCAAAAATCGAACTTGCAGAAATTCCTGTTATCCGCCTGCGGAAAAAATTTAAAGGCTCTACTAAAGGAGAAAAAGCATCTTTTTCGGAAATAATAAATCAATTTCAGGAAAAAATCGATTCCTCTATACCCCATCCAACTTTAAGACTTAACCATAGAAAAATGGATATCAGTACTGAGAGTTCATCGGCAACTCTTCCGCCAATACAGTATGTTATTTACCGTTATTTTGTTAGCCTGAAAACAGAACATTGCAAGCAGCCAAAACAAACAAATTGCGAAGGATGCATAGATTGTTATCAGGAGATGTATAATTTGGAGACTAATAACTTCTACGAGATGATCCAAAAATACTATTCAGAAATTTATAAAGAAGAAACACTTCAAATGGAGAAATTGAAAAGAATCTGGCAGAAGAATAAGGAAATATCAGATAATCTCAGGACAAACATCTCAAGGCTCAATAAAACATTAAAAAGCCGCTTAGGAGGCACAGAGTATTATTTCTTAAAAATAGACAATATAGTTGATAGAAGACCGACAAAATACGGGATAAGACTGAATAAGCGCAATATTTCCGAAACATTACGGTAATATTACGATCATTGACTTAAAGCTAACCAGAGGATAAATTAGTCATTAAATTCAAAGGATAATACTACGTACTCTTTGTGTCTTTGTGGTTAATATTATGAAACAGCAAATAACAGACGCGTTAAAACAAATAACTTTTAAATCTTATCAATTGAATTTAGAAGCACAGGCAACTATATCGCTTCCTTCATTTAAAGGGTCCGCATTTCGAGGCGGGTTTGGATATGCCTTTAAAAAAGTGGTTTGCGCGATTAAAAATGTAAGTTGTCAGGAGTGTCTGCTGAAAACAAAATGCCTTTATGTAAAAATATTTATCTCTCCCACTCCGGAGAACGCGGTGGTGTTAAAAAGGAACAGTAATATCCCGCATCCTTTTATTATCACCGCTACGGAGGAACAGAAAAATATTTATAAAGAAAAGGAAATAATGAATGCGGGATTAACTCTTATCGGGCAATGCCGGGACTATCTGCCTTATTTCATTTATACCTTTGATCAACTGGGGGAGAGAGGAATCGGCCGCGGCATGGGCAGGTTTCGGCTGCTGTCCGCGGCAGCAAATCTCAATGGCAATAATGTGGAAATATATAAAAACAAAATTCTAAAAGATGATAGTCTCTCTTATTCGGCAGTAGATTTGCTTGAAAATTACAAAAACCCTACAGATAAGATAACCCTGGAATTTAAAACCCCGATGAAAATCAAATATGACAATCATTATGTAGACAGACTTGAGTTTCATTATTTAATTCGCAACTTATTGCGTCGTTTGTCTTCCTTATCCCGTTTTTACTGTAACGCGCCGCTGAATATTGATTTTCCCGCAATAATTAAAGAAGCGGAGAAAGTAAAGATAATAAAATGCAGTACCCAATGGGTTGATCTGTTTGTGCGGGAGACAAAGAGTCAGGACAGCAAAATGACCCTCGGCGGGGTTACAGGAAAGGTTGTTTATGAAGGGGACATAGATACATTTCTGCCGGTTATATTATTAGGCGAGCAATTAAGGGCAGGGAAGAATATCAGCTTTGGATGCGGGAGATATGAGGTTCAACTTTAAACCTTGAACTTTGAATACTGAACTTTAAACCTTAACCCTTGAACTTTAAATTATAAAGTATGGCAAAGTCATTTGAAGAATTGGAAATTTGGAAGAAAGCAAGGGAATTGGTTAATTTTGTCTATAGAGTCACAAAGAACAAAGAATTTATAAAAGATTATAGTTTAATCGATCAAATAAGAAGGGCGTCTGTTTCAGTAATGTCCAATATCGCGGAGGGGTTTGAGAGAGGTTCCAACACAGAGTTTTTACAATATTTATTTATTGCCAAAGGCTCAGCAGGTGAAGTAAGAACACAGCTATATATTGCCCTTGATCAGGGATATGTTAGTCAAGAAGAGTTTGAAAAAGGCAAATCCCTTTGCGGTAACATATCGGGCCAGATATAAGGATTAATTAATTCTTTAAAAGGTTCAAAATTCAAAGGGGAAAAGTTCAAAAACTATCAAAAAAATAACAGAGAGGAAGTACAGGATTTATTAAGAGAGTTTAAACCTTGACCTTTAAACCCTGAACTTTGAATTTCACTTTTGAACCTTGAATGTGTTTCAAACCTTGAACATTAAACTTTGAACTATAGCTTTTAAATCTTGAACCTTAAACTTTGAATTTGTTTTTAATTATGAACGAAAACGAGAAAAAGAATACCAGTCTGTAGTCTTAGGCGCATTGCTGCATGATATCGGGAAGGAGTTAGATTAATGGATGAGAATATTTATAAAATAACAATAGCTGCATTTATGCACGATATCGGGAAATTTGCAGAAAGAGCTAACTTTAACGCAAATCTTGAATTTTTAAACAACAACGCGGGTCTTTATCAACCCTATATCAAGAGCCAAAACAGGCATACTCATAAACATGCGGTTTACACCGCGGCATTCATTGATCATATAGAAAAATTTTTACCTAAAGAGTTTAATAAAGGGAATTGGGGACTTGATGATCCTTTTATAAACCTTGCGGCAGGACATCATAAACCGGAAACCCCGCTGCAGTGGATTATAGCTATGGCAGACAGGGTTAGCAGCGGGTTTGACAGAGTTGATTTTGAAGATTACAACGGTAGGGTCGATTATAAAGATTATAAAAAAGTACGTCTTCTCCCTCTTTTTGAACAAATAGCTACAAAAGGAAAAAGAAAAGACGACAATCCGGACTCATATCAATTCAGGTATCCATTAAAAGAGCTATCTGCAGTTAAAGAAAACATTTTTCCTGCTGAAAGAAAGAAGGTGGAACCTCAGGATAATGACATAGCCCAAAAAGAATACAAAAATCTGTTTGATGAATTTATTTTTTCTCTTAGAAATATTGAACATGATTATTGTGTTCCTTTATGGTTTGAGCATTTTGACAGTCTCTATATGATTTATACTTCCCATATACCTGCCGCGACTGTAGGGAAAGTTGTGCCCGATGTCTCGCTTTATGATCATTCCAGAACGACCGCTGCCCTGGCATCCGCGCTATATCTTTACCATAAACAGACGGATACGATGATGGTGGATAAAATCAATGATTATTATGAAAATAAATTTTTAATTATTAACGGCGATTTTTATGGCATTCAGGGTTTTATTTTTTCAGAGGGAAGCAGCACAAACAGAGCGGCGGCAAAACTCCTGAGAGGCAGGTCTTTTGCTGTTTCAATTATGTCCGAGCTTGCCGCGGATCTAATTTGCCGCGAAATAGGAACTCCTCATACCTCTGCGATTCTTAACGCGGCGGGCAAGTTTACTATTCTCGCGCCTAATACCGGGGAAACTAAAGAAAAAATCAGATCAGTTGAAGAAAAAATAAACTCATGGCTTATCAATATGTCTCTTGGCGAAGTCAGCATAGGAGTAGTATCTATTGAAGCTTCTTGTAATGATTTTACCTCTGAAAAGTTTGACAGTTTATGGGAAGAACTTGCTCGTAAAGCAGAAAATAAAAAATTTAAAAAAATTGATTTAAACTCTCTCGGGGAAATTGAAGAATACCTTTCCAGCTTTGATAACACATTAGACAGCCCTTTGTGCCCTTTTTGCGGGAAGAGACCATCAAGCTGTGAAGCGGAAAATGATACGCTTTTGGGAAAAGATATAAAATCTTCGTGCAAAGTTTGCAGGGATCATATTTATTTTGGCACAAACCTGGTAAAAAAAAGCAAGATAGCCATTACTTCAATTAACGCGGAACTCCACCGTAATAAACTTCTTTCTCCCATGTTAGGTCATTATCAGATTTCTTTTGATGTAGACGGCAAATTAAGCAATCTGGCGTCAAAAAATCAGTTATTGAAGTATTTTGACTACAGTATTTTAGAAAATGGAAGAATCGATAAGGCAATAACGGCAAAGTTTATTAGCGGATATGTCCCTGTTTATTCAAAAGAGGATGAACATGACAATAGACTTGTTTCAGGCAGGCAAAGTGATAAAAAAAAGGACGAAATCATTGATGGAATAAAGAACGGTCTTCCAAAATCCTTTCACCACATTTCTCTAAAATCCCTTAACACGGATCAGGACTCTGAAGACAAGTTCAAAGGAATTGACGCTTTGGGCGTATTAAAAGCCGATGTGGACAACCTCGGATTAATCTTCTCCTGCGGATTGAAGCGGGAGAGGCAAACCCTGTCAAGATTTTCCACCATGAGCAGGCAAATGAATAATTATTTCTCCATTTATATTCAGCATGTTTTAAGAAGCAAGACAGAATTTAATGATATTTATACTGTCTTTGCGGGCGGAGATGACCTTTTTCTTATCGGCCCCTGGAATAGAATTATTGAGTTTTCAAGTTTTTTAAATAATACATTCAGGCAATATACTTGCAGCAATGAAGACATTACTATTTCTTCCGGAATAAGCATTAACAAAGCTTCGGAACCCGCGGAAGTTGTCAATAGTTTTGAGACACCCACCGGCCTAATTTAGTGTACAACCTCTTCACTCCTTTCTTCTCTTTTCGGTTTGTTAATCCATG
>CBDUII010000111.1:0-7543 GCA_965367285.1 uncultured bacterium | reverse complement strand
GAGGTAACAGTTTTATTTGCTGACATAAGGGGATTTACCTCCTTATCAGAAAGGTGCGGTCCGGAAAAGGTGGTCTTCATGTTAAACGAATTTTTCAGCTTAATGGTTGATGTTATATTTAAATTTGAAGGAACTCTCGACAAGTTTATTGGGGATAGTATTATGGCAGTATTCGGTGCTCCGGTAAGCCAGTCCGATGATACTGAAAGGGCAGTTTTTGCAGCGCTTGAAATGCAGAAAAAAATAAAAAGTTTCAATAGCGACAGACGATCAAAAAATGAAAAGCCATTAGAAATAGGGGTTGGTGTTAATACTGGTGAAGCTGTTGCCGGTAATATCGGGTCAGAAAAAAGGATGGACTACACTGTAATCGGGGATGTTGTTAATTTTGCAGACCGTGTTCAGTCTCAATCTAAAGGTGGAGAAATACTGATTTCCGACTCTACGTACAGGAAGGTCAAAGAAAAAATAGCTGTCAAAAAGTTAATACCACGTTATGTAAAAGGGAAACAAAAAGAGGTTGTGCTTTACAAGGTGCTGGGGGTTATATAAAAAAGTAAAGAAATAACCATGAAGATCATAGCGCAGCGAAGCCGCAACCAAAATTTTTACCACGAAGTTCACGAAGGACGCGAAAATTTTTTATTGTTACAACCTTACAGGTTTTATAGTTCATATTATAGTTTTCATGACAAAAAAATCTTTTTAAATTGAAATTAAAAGCCATAGACGCTTTATAGCAAGTTACAAAGGAGCAAGAATAAAAATTTAACAAACTTCGTGATTTTCGTGTTCTTCGTGGTTCAAAAATCTATTTATTTTCTCTTGAATGGTATATATACTTTTGCGTTAGATCCTTTATCGTTATTTTTAACAATCTGAAGCCCACCCCCGTGCTCTTCAATTATTTTATGAGAAATAAAAAGACCCAGTCCTGTGCCTTTACTTTTTGTGGTGAAAAATGGAGTAAACAGTTTGTCTCTAATATCGTCGGATACCCCCTCGCCGGTATCCTTTATCTCAACTAAAAGCATTCTTGTGGGAACTTTATGCTTTTTTGACAGGATTTGAAAATTCGCGTCAAGCTTTGTACTTATTGTTAGCGTCCCTTGATTTTTCATTGACTCAAGACTGTTTTGAATGAGATTCAAAAAAACCTGCTTTAACTTATTTTCATCAGCTTCTACAGGCGGCAAACTGGGGTCATACTCCTGTTTGATTTCAATATTTTTCATGATAGGAGATGCTTTTTGCAACAATAAAATCTCTTCAATGATTTTATGGATATTTATAAATTTAAATTTTGTTTTTCCAAGTTTAGAAAAACCAAGAACATTTTCAACAATATGGTTAATCCTGTCTACTTCTTTGATAATAACATTAAGATATTCTTTTAGCTCCTTCTTTTCCAACTCCATCTGTAATAACTGGGCTGCTCCCCGTATGCCTCCCAGGGGATTTTTTATTTCATGGGCTACTCCGGATGCCATGATTTCCATGTTAGCCAAACCTTCATGGAGCCGCATTCTTTCTTTTAATTCTTTTATACGGCTCAAATCCCTGGCTACCATTACAACTCCGGTAATTGAACCGTTTGATTCCAGTAAAGGTAAAACTGTGATATCAACAGGAAAAGGCTTACGAGATTTATCGAAAAAACTATATTCGAAATCAAAAATGGTTTGGCCGGTTTGAAGCGTTTTTTGAATTATATCGTTCAAGTGGGTATTTTGCCTGGAGAAGTCAAGAAACGATCTATCAATATAATGGGACGCTGAAATGCCGAATATATGTTCCAGTGCGGGGTTCATAAAGATTATTTCCATGTCACAGGAAACAACCATTACCCCGTCATTCAGGCTGGAAAAAATATTTTCATATAATTTTTCTTTTTTCAAGGAAATATTGTTTGATCAGAACTTGCTGAAATCCTCATCATCAAGTCCTATAATATCGCTCGGCTTTATCTCTTTGGTTTTCTTTGGTGGCGCAAGTACTTTCTTCATTGATAATTTGCCTTGAGGTATAGCTGCTGCTGCCGGTCTCTGCCCCTTCATCACAGCCTCAGCCTTATCCAGTTCTCGAACGCTTTTTTTCAATTTAAAGCGAGACAACATTTCTTTTAAATAAGTTGCCTGCGCTGACAATTCTTCGGATGCGGCAGCGCTTTCCTCTGAATTTGCCGAATTCTGCTGAGTCACTTTATCAATTTCTCCCAGACTGCTGTTGATTTGCGCAACGCTCTCTGCCTGTTCGCTTGATGCCGCCGCTATTTCTTCGACCAGGTCTGCGACTTTGGTAACTGCCGATACTATTTCGTTTAATGCCCCGGCTGTTCTATTGGCTATCTCAGAACCGTTCTCCGCTTTTTCGATAGAGCCCTCTATCAATTCCGCTGTTTTCCCGGATGCCTTGGCGCTTCGTGCGGCGAGACTTCTTACTTCTTCAGCAACGACCGCGAATCCTTTGCCATGTTTACCGGCACGCGCGGCTTCTACCGCTGCATTCAATGCAAGCAGATTGGTCTGGAAAGCAATTTCATCTATTACCTTGATAATCTTTGAAATATTTTTGCCAGACTCATTAATCTCTCCCATTGCCTTTACCATATCTTGCATCTGTTCATTCCCTTTCCCAGCAGTATCACGAGCATGGATAGCCAGTTGGTTGGCCTGGGTGGCATTCTCCGCGTTATGCTTCGTCTGAGCGCCCATCTCCTCCATAGAACTGCCGATCTCTTCTAATGAGCTGGCCTGCTGCGAAGAACCCATGGCAAGGGACTGGCTGGAACACGAGACTTCGGCAGATGTCAAAGCAACCTGATTTCCGGCAATATTGATCTGGGCCATGATTTTATTAAGACTTTCATTGGTTTTTTGGAGCCCTTCTCTAATTACACCTTTGGCTTCAAATGTCAAGTCACCCGCAGCAAGCTTATCAAAGGCCGCCACCACTTCCATCTGGAGTTCGTCGGCAAAGCTGTCCATAGCTTTAGCCATCTGACCTATTTCATCACTCTGCTTCATCTTTAAACGTTTATCGAGATGTCCTTTGCTCAATTCAGTTATCATATGCATAGCTTTGGCAATTGGCCACGTTATTAATCTCTGCAACAACCAGATAAGTGGAACTACTAATGCTATAACAAAAACTATACTGATTAATAAACGATTTCTTGAAGATTTCGCCTGAATCTTTTCGATCTCTTTTTTGTCTGATCCCATGTCTTTTTTCAAAATTTCTGCCTCTATTTTGACCTTTTGTATCTCCTTATCATGCATTTTTGCCATCTCATCAAACTTCTTGTTCTGTCGCGCTTTAAGGGTGTCCAAATTTTTTTCTGCTACTTCCCGTTTTGCTACAACTTCTTCTATTGATACCGCGACCTCAAGAATGCCTCGTATCTTATGGTCATCTCCATGGCATATCTGGCATTCTTCACTATTCTCCAGAATTACATATATAAAAGGCGCTTTCGTGCCATTGAACTCATCATCCATTGTCTGAATGGAGCGGGTGTCAAGAGCCATTTGAAGCATCTGTCCTCTAATTTTGCTGGGAATCATTTCTTTTTTTTCCACACTTCTCGTTTCAAAAACCTCGTCTTCCAAATTATGATTTACCCTATTGATAGTATAATTATCATGAAATGCTGCCTCGCCGAGATGGCCTTCCTCTGCTCTCCATAAATTCACAGCCAGGATTTCCTCCTGAGACTGGAGGCTCTCTATTAAAGATTTTACTACGGGGGCGTTCCCCTCTAACATAGCGCCATCAATCATTGCTTTCGTATTTTGAGCAATTGTGGAAAGTTTGGCAGAAACCTTTTCGTTCAGAAGATCAAGTTCAAACTCGGTCTCATTGATAAGCACCTCATTGCTGAGTTGTAAGTTATCTTTCGTCAGGCGGGTGATTTCTTTGCTCTGGGCTGTAATTCTATTCATCATTTCTTCCTGGGTTTTCAGTAATTTTGCCTGCAGGGCATCTCTTTTTGAGCTGACATTGGATATGCTTGCGTTAACCATCTTGTAGTATATGAAAAAACCAACAATGAGAAGCGCCATGACTGAAAAAGTAATTTTGGCAAGGATACTGTCTCCTATTAGTTTTTTTATCAAACTATCCAAGCGTAAATTTTCTAAATAGCTCATATTCTCTGTTCCTAAAGGGTGAGTATTTTTGGAATAGTTTACATGAATCAGAAATCAGCCGCAAGGCATCCCCTGTCTGGAAAAAAAGAAAACTATCACAGAGTAATAGTAATTGACTCAATTAGAAGAAACCGCTTTTTTTTCAGCAGGTTTGGAAACAGACGGTTTTTTCTTATTATCAGGCGCTGTAGATCCGGATGCTTTTTTGTCATGGGTTTTTTTAGACTCCGTGGGTTTCTTCTCGCTTTCCATTCCTTTTTTTCTTGCTTCAGATGGGTAATTGGTCACATACCATCCCGACCCTTTTAATACAAAAGAAGAATTTGACATTATCCGGCGCAGTTTGCCGTTACACACGGTATTTTCGCACTTTTTTAAAGGTGGATCGCTTATTTTTTGAAACGCTTCCAGGGTAGAACCACATTTTTGACATTCATACTCGTAAATTGGCATAAATAAAAATCACCTTTAAATTTAGCTTTCAGTTCGCAGATGTTAGTTTACAGCCTGAAAAATAAGTAAATTTTAAAAAGCAGTTCAATTTCTGTAATCGATTATCTAACGTTGGTTTTACGCAATTACTTTTTTATCTTTCTGACCCCTGAAAGCTGACTGCTTATTTCAGATATAAGTTAACCAGCCGCGGTATTTTCTATTATTACCGAGAACCGCGTTGAAATAGGCTTTTTGAAGCATTTTAGTTACAGAGCCGGGTTTTCCGTTCCCTACTGGTCTGTTATCTATTTCTCGAATAGGTGTAACTTCCGCGGCTGTTCCTGTAAAAAATACTTCATCCGCAGTATATAACATATCCCTGGAAAAAAATTCTTCTCGCACCTCAATCTTTTTATCTGCTGCCAGCTTCATAATAGAGCATCTGGTAATTCCCTCTAAAACAGATACGAGCGGAGGTGTTTTTATTATTCCGTTTTTTATCATAAAGATGTTTTCTCCTGATCCTTCCGCAACACTTCCATTAACATCAAGCATAATTGCTTCATCATAACCATCCCTGATGGATTCCGTTTTAGCCATGATAGAGTTAATATATGCTCCGCAAACTTTGGCTTTGGTCATGGTTATATTATGATGATGACGCGTAAAAGAGGATACCTTTACCCGTATTCCTTTATCCAGACCCTCGGTGCCCAGGTACGCTCCCCAGAGCCAGGCAGCGATTGAAAGGTGAATAGTACTGCCGAGATAATTTAAACCCCTTTTATCATCTCCAGTATATGCAATGGGCCGTATATAACATTCTCTAAATTTATTCTTTTTAACAACCTCAATTATAGAATCCCTTGCCTTTTTTGGAGTAAAAGGAATTTCAATTCCTATGATTTTCGCAGAATCAAAAAGTCTTGATACATGTTCTTTTAAACGAAAAATTGCCGGCCCTTTCTTTGTTTTGTAACAACGGATTCCTTCAAAAACCCCGAATCCGTAATGAAGGGTATGGGTCATTATATGAACATTGGCTTTTTCCCACCGGACAAGCTTTCCATCCATCCAGATATATTTACCATTAGACATACAAACACCTGATTACAAATGATTTTGAAAAAGCATAAATCTTAATTGTATATTAATTAATACACAAAAATCAAATTAATTGAAGTTCTGAAATGCATTTTCTATACTTTAAGTAACTGGTATACTATCATTTTAATCCTGAATTATACGTGAATTGTAAGCGCAACTAATTGTTGGTTCGAGACCTCTGCGAGAGCCTCGAACCAGGATGCATTTTTATTCAATAAACAATATTAGGAGATAAGCAAAATAATGATAATTTGGGATGTGAGTCCGGAAATATTCAGTATAGGCCCTTTTGCGGTAAGGTGGTATGGATTATTATTTGCTTCTTCCTTTCTCATGGGTTTTTTTATTATTCAATGGGTTTTCAAGCAGGAAAATAAGCCCGAGAAGGATCTTGACGAATTGCTGTTTTACATGATTATCGGCACTTTATTAGGGGCCCGGTTAGGGCATTGCATTTTTTACGACCCTGTATATTATTTCAGCAGTCCTGTCAGAATTCTGAAAGTTTGGGAAGGGGGTCTCGCAAGTCACGGGGGCGCGATAGGAATTTTTTTGGCATTATACATTTACGCGAGGAGAAAACCCGATCAGGAATATCTATGGTTATTGGATCGTATTGCAATAATTGTTGCTCTCAGCGGGTTTTTTATAAGGCTTGGTAATCTTTTTAACTCAGAGATAATAGGAAAACCTGCTTCAGTCGCCTGGGCATTTATATTTACGAGAGTGGATATGATACCACGGCACCCCTCTCAATTATATGAATCGCTGGCATACCTGTTAATTTTTTTCCTTCTGATTAAAATCTATCTTATAAAACAGGATAAAACAACGCCCGGTCTTTTACTCGGCACGTTTTTAGTCAACGTATTTACATTCAGGTTTTTTGTAGAATTTCTAAAAGAAAATCAATCCGGATTTGAAGCGGGTATGCCGATCAATATGGGACAGATACTGAGCATACCACTCATTCTGTTTGGTATTATTATACTGATAAGGTTAAAGGCAAGCAGATCAAATTAAAAAAAACTGAAAATAAAAAACGGATTTGCAAAGCAAAATTAGTATTTAATGGAATGATTATCTTGTCTTATTTTTCATCCTTGTTTTTTCCTGCTTGAGAAACAAGAATGAAGGATGACACATGCAGGGTGATGAGAATAATAGCAAATAAGGCTTTATTAATAATTGGGTTGGGGGTCAATTCTGTATGACAAAAGGGGTTATTAATATTTTTCAATCCGCAAATGGACTTTATTATAAACTTCTTTTCTATGGCCTATTTTAAGAATTGCGATTTTTTCTTTATCGACAAATAACCCTGTAATCTCCTACTCGTAATTTCCTGTATCCCTGCAAGCCCCTTTTAAGAGGTTCTCCATATTTTACTGGTTCAATCAATAGCCTTTGTTCGATAGCTCTTTTAATCCTATTGATCATGTTCTTAGGAATATCAGGAATATCTTCTTTACGGATACAAGGGTGGTAAAATAAATGATAAGACATTACTCCCAGATGTCCTTATGAGATAAAGCTTTTTTATAAGAAAAAGTTTTATCCCTTTCTTGAGCCGCCTCATTCCAGTAAATATCTTCATAAAGTTCTAATGATTCTTTTAGTAAATCCCTTGCAAGCAAAGATAAAGATATTCCTTTATTATTTGCTATTTTGCTTAAAATCTTATACAGACGCGGTTCCAGTACAACATTTAACCAAGGGTTTTTAGTAGGCACAATTTTCATCTCCTGTTAAAGTGTATCATTTGAGAGGAACCTTGTCAAAAAACACATTGTGGGGGTGCACGACATATTTGTGGGTAGAAATTTACGCGCATGCTCTATCTTCCCAAA
>CBDUII010000110.1:0-7633 GCA_965367285.1 uncultured bacterium | reverse complement strand
AAGTAAAATTTCCAATAGTCAGCCATCGTTGAGCCCCTGAAACTTTCTTCCCAAACAAGAGAACAAAAACCAGTAACAGCAAAAAGATAAAATACAGTAAATAGGCAAATCTCCCTAAATGTCTGTAATCAAAAAGCAATACAAAAAACAAACATGCTAACCCATATGCAACCCAGATAATTTGTGTAATGTAAAGTTTTTTTAAGCTGTCACTTGCTACCCCGTGCATAGCGCTATAGATAAACACGATACCTACAGATGAAATAATTAAGGTAAGAATTAGAATCGTCCAATCGAAATTTGATACTATACGGCGATCAAACATTTTTTAAAGGATATAACTGAAAATATTTTTTAATAATTTCTCTTGCGATCGGTGCAGCGGTACTGCCGCCATGCCCACCATGCTCAATAATCACGGAAATAGCAATTTGAGGGTTTTCAGAGGGTGCAAACGCTACAAACCATGCATGATCCCTGAATTCATAAGGGACTTCTCCTTTTTTTTCCTCTTCCTCGTCACTTTTCATTTGAATTACCTGAGATGTACCGGTCTTCCCGGAAACTTTAATTCCGGGGATTCTTGCACGGTATCCTGTACCCCTTTTTTCAACAACAACACCCGATAAAGCTTTTCGGATAATATTTAAATGTTCTTCAGAGATCGGAAGTTTTTTTAAAATTCGCGGGCTTGTTTTTTTTACCACAGTTCCATCATTAGTAATAATATTTTTAAGAACAAAAGGTTTCCAGAGTGTGCCGCCATTTGCAACAGCGCTGATAAGGTTTGCCATCTGAAGAGGAGTTACCAGGTTAAAACTCTGTCCAATCGATGCGGATATTGTTTCTCCTGGGAACCACGGCTCATTTCTATTCTCGATTTTCCAGGTTGTGGTAGGGACCAGTCCCTTCTTTTCTTCCGGCAGCTCGAATCCGGTTTTTTGTCCGAGCCCAAATCCATAAGCATACCTCGCCAATGTGTCGATACCAACGCGATATCCCAATTTGTAGAAAAAAACATCACAGGATTGAACCAGAGCTTTATGCAAATTAACTTTTCCATGACCCTTTTTTTTCCAACACCTGTATGCCCTTTTTCCAAATTTAAACCTTCCTTTGCAAAAAGTCGTAAACTTTTCATCTATCATCCCTTCACCTAACCCCGCGGCTGCTGTAACGATTTTATAAACAGAGCCCGGTGGATATTGTCCCTGTATTGCCCTATTCTGTAAAGGATGCAACACATCATAGATAAGCGCGTTCCATGTTGTTTGAGAAAACTTTCCTGCAAACAAATTCGGATCAAAAGAAGGGCTGCTTGCCATGGCTAAAATAGCGCCTGAATTCGGGTCTAATACGACAACCGCTCCTGCTTTCCCTTCAAGCAATTCTTCCGTTTTTTTTTGAATTTCTACATCAATAGTCAAAACAAGATTCTGTCCTGATTTTGGAAAAACCTGATGTAATATTTTAAGTTCCCTCCCCGAGGCGTCTACTTCTATCTCTTTGCTCCCTTTTTTACCTCTCAGGCTGCTTTCGTAAATCTTCTCCAATCCGTATTGTCCGATATAGTCCCCCTGCCGATAATCTGAATTATTTGCAGCAGCAAGTTGAGTCTTGCTTATCTCACCAATATAGCCTAAAACATGAGCGGCTAAACTGCCTTCCCTATAATTTCGCAATGGTTCCACTTTAAAAAACACGCCTGGTAAATCTATTTTATGCTCTTCTATAAATGCCACATCTTCCCTGTTTAAATCCCTTTCAATCAGAATATTTTTATAGGCAGGAGATGTGCTAATAATTTGATAAAATTCTTTTTCATTTATATTCAGACGCCGCACAAGTATTTTATAAATCTCTTCAATATTCCTTGTATCTTCCGGAGTAATATACAGGTTAAAAGACGGCCTGATATCAACAATTACATTATTGTTTGTGTCAAGTATTTTGCCTCGATAATCTGATTGCAATACTTTTCTTATCCGATTATTTTCCGACAATGTCTGCAGAGCATCCTTTTGGAGAATTTGTAAATGCCATATTCGCAAAATCAATACTCCAAAAGAGATAATGATCACAAAAATCAATGGAGTTATTTTTCTTTTGATATGTTCAATAAGCAGCGGGTTGTAAGGTTCAAATTTCATGGTAAAATCTTCAGTATTATTCTTTGTGGGAAAAACGGCACAACAATCTGGCCTGGCGCTATCTCATTGTTAGTTGCTCTCTAATCCCTGACCTCCGCCTCCTTTTTTTAAAAAAAACAACAGCCTTATCCCTAAAAAAAACAAAAATCAGAATAAATACAGGTCCGACTAAAGCTGTGTAAACGGATGACAATAATAATTTATTCAGCACTATTGCCACCTGTGTTTTATCTGAAATAGTCAGGAATAAAATCAGCGAAATAATAGCTGCATCAACAAGAGACGCTAAAAGTATAAAAATAAACTGTGAAAAAGTATTTTCAAAAACAATTTTGTCTCTTAAACAACCAAAAATAAAGCCAACAACTCCTTTCGAAAAAGTATTCGCGCCTAACAAAGTGCTTGATAAGCAATCCTGGATAAGCCCCAATGCAAACCCTGATGCCGCTCCCTTATCTTCTCCCAAATTAACGCCAATAAAAAAAGTAAGGATTAAAACAATATCAGGCCGGACCCCCAGAATTGTAAAGTTATGGAGAATAGTCGTCTGGAATACAAATAACAGTGTTATAAAAAAAATATTTAACGCGGCGTTCATTTCAGCACAAAGACTTCTTCAAGAAATGAGATTTTAACTGATGGGGTTACAACAACATTTTTAAACAAACCTTTTTTAGCCTCTTCTACCTTACTTACTTTCCCTATCAATAAACCTTTAGGGAACACTCCGCCTAATCCGGAAGAAATAACTGGATTCCCTATCCTGATATCAGCATCATGCGGGATATATTTCATTTCACAAAGATCACTCCCTTTTCCAATAACAACTCCTCTGGTTCGGTTATCTTGATCTAAAGCATCTACCGCGCTTCTTACGTCAGTAATTAAGAGAACTTTAGAGTAATGTGGAACTGTTTGAACAATATGTCCTACCAGTCCCTCATAAGTAATTACCGCCATGTTTTTCTTTAAGCCGTCATTCGATCCTTTATCAATAGTAATCATTTTAGCCCAGCTAGCAGCATCCGAACCTATAACAGAAGCTAAAATCATTTCTCTGTCCGACCCTGATTTGTATTCCAGCATTTTGCTGAGACGCTCAAAAGCTTTTTTTTGTTCTGTATATTTCAGGGCTTCATGTTTTAATTTTTTAATTTCTTCTTCGAGATATCGATTATTTTTTTTAACCCCGGTTAATGAAATATAATTATGCCATGTATTTCTAATCTTTTTGATCGAATGGAAAAACAGTGACTGAAATGGAGAAACAATAGAAACAACCGCTGTCTCTATAAAAGTTGTATGTGTGATTTTAGTGCTGATTGAAATAATCAGGAGGGAAAAAAAACATATAAAGGCAAAAACCAAGAACTTTTTTTTTTGTGTATATTATTCCTCATACAGAAACCTTCTTTAAAAGTTCAATTTCATCAAGAACCTTTCCAGTCCCTAATACAACCGCGGAAAGGGGGTCTTCTGCCAGGCTAATTGGCAAACCGGTCTCTTCCCGAAGAAGAACATCCAGTCCCCTGATCATTGCACCGCCACCAGCAAGAACAATACCTTTATCAACAATATCAGCCGCTAATTCCGGCGGCGTTCTTTCCAGGGTTACCTTTACAGTATCTATAATAATATTAATGGTTTCCGACAATGCCTCACGCACTTCATCTTCTGTAATAAGTAGTGTTTTAGGAATACCCGCCACAAGATCCCTTCCTTTTCCTTCAAGTGTATCATTGTTGCCTGTGGGATACACGGTACCAATTTTAATCTTTAAGTTCTCTGCGGTTCGTTCTCCTATGAGAAGGTTGTATTTTTTCTTGATATAATTGACGATCGCTTCATCCATTTCATCTCCGGCAACTCTAACAGATTTGCTATTAACAATACCCGACATGGAAATAACAGCGACTTCAGTCGTGCCGCCGCCAATATCTAAAATCATACTCCCCGTCGGTTCCTGAACAGGAAGCCCAACTCCAATGGCTGCTGCCATAGGTTCCTCAATCAAATAGACCTCCCGCGCGCCCGCTGATTCTGCTGAATCCCGAACAGCTCTTTTTTCCACCTGCGTAATTCCCGAAGGAACCGCAATAATAATCCTTGGTCTTACAAGGGCTTTCCGGTTATGCACCTTTTGGATAAAGTGCCTTATCATGGCCTCTGTTATTTCAAAATTTGCGATCACGCCGTCCTTCATCGGCCTGATCGCATGAATGTTGCCTGGAGTTCTTCCACGCATCTTCTTAGCCTCTGACCCAACCGCAAGTACTTGACCGCTTCCTGCATGAACCGCTACAACCGACGGCTCCCTTAAGACTATGCCCTTCCCTTTTACATAAACTAAAGTATTAGCAGTACCAAGGTCTATTGCCAGATCATTTGAAAACATGCCGCCTATTATATTAAAAACCATTTTTTACTTCCTCTTTTTAAGTTAGATTCCCGATAAGAACATTCGGGAATGACACTCCCGGGTCTGTCATTCCCAGTATGTCATTCCCGCATGCTCCCTGATAAAAATATTCAGGGACAAGCTTTAGCGGGAATCTATAAACATTGAAATTCCTATGCATAAATTTAAGTTTTGACCTTCCAATATATCAGCAGGATTTTGAAATATCAATATTAAGAATTCCCTTTTCCCCTTTTTTTAATAAGAAAGAACAGCCTTCCTTCTCTGTTCATAGCGCCTGCCAGTTTTGCTGACTCTTTCCCCGTGCCAAAAAAAATATCAATACGCCCCGGCCCTTTGATTGCTCCACCTGCGTCCTGGTTGACTACAAATCGTGAAATCTTTTTCCATCCTGTAACGTTCCCTTCCACATCCGTCAAAGGTATCTCCGTTTTAATAAATGCCAGCCCGCCCTTCGGAAAAATTCTTGTGTCCGATGCAATCGATCTTCCTGCTGTTACTGGAACACCTGTGCTCCCTATCGGGCCCTGCTCCACAACTCTGAAAAACACATAACTCTCATTGTGGAATAGAACTCTTTCTATCTCCTCAGGATGAGATTTCAGATACTCACGGATTGCTTTCATTGACATCAGCTCTTTAGGAACCCTGTCCTCCTCTATCAAAAGCCTGCCTATGCTCCGGTACTCCCTCCCATTTGCCGCGGAATAATTTACGTTTATTTTAGAACCATCCGGCATCTCTATGATGCCTGAACCCTGTATATGAAGAAAAAAAACATCTAACGGATCAGGCAGCCAGGCAATTTCAAGCCCGCGCCCTGAAAGAAATCCGAATTGGTCAATTGATTTTCTATCATGGTATGGAATCACGGCTCCGTCTTTTACACGCGCAATGATTTTTTCCCCTTTAAAATTTCGCTTGAAATCTCCGAGGTTGATTTCAATTAAATCATCCGGCTTACCATAAATGGGATATTGGTAATCACCTGTTTTTTTGTAATTCCCCTTTATAATCGGTTCGTAATACCCGGTAAAAAGCACCTTCTTTGTGTTGCCAAACCCAACAGAAGTATAAATATTAAAATCTCTTATTATCCTGTAGTTTAAGTCTGATCTATCTTCAGACTCTTTTAAAATCGAAATAAAATGCCTGAAAGATTCCTTTACCTCCTCCACACTGTATTTTTGATCTCCATACGCGAAAACCCTGTCTGCCGGAAGTCGATTCAAAAACTCATTATTTCTTTCAATAGCGGTCAGAAGTGATTCAATATCCAAATCATCATATAAATCAGGACGACCCCACCAGCCGACTTTTTCCAATGCTTCTTCAGGAGACGGTTTACCAACAGGTTTATGATAAGGAAAACATCCTCCAAGGAAGGAAATAAAAAATATGAGCAGAAAAAAATTCCGAAATGAAGTTAAAAAGCGATGAGACATTATTTAAAACAGGCTCCTTTACATAAACAATCTTATTAAAACATATCTCCGTTTATATCCATATTTCCATCTACATCGAACGTATTAATCAACTCAATATGATATAACTTTTTTCTCGAATTGTATAAAGGTTTTTTCAAAGGGTATAAACCTTTTGGCCAATCCTCATTTCCGGAAAAAAATAAACTGCGATTTACATTTAATAAAAAATCATCAAACCGTTTGATATTTACTGATTCATCCGGCAAACATATGCCTGAACTCACTTTTTTTCATTCTCTTCATCTAAAGGCAGACCAGGGGGCTGGAGCATGGGGTTTCCCCGATCCATCGTTGTATCACTCAAAAAATGCACATATACTCACTGTTGAAATGGTATTTTCATTCAAAGAAAAAACATTAAACTGGAACCACCCTCACTGGCCTGGATTTCTAAATAGTGTTCCTCTGACATGCCGAGGATATTTGCGGGCACGTAATGGAGAATGTATATGGGATGAGGACGTGGATATTAACAAAAAAAAGGTCGTCACAGATGAAGAAAGCTTCAATCGCATCTGGACAACCTCGGATGCCGTTTACTACCCACGAACACTCACAACATGCTGGATAGAATGGCGGTGGTGGGGCGGGCAACCAATGGGGTTCCACATTGTTAATGTGTCGCTTCATGCAATCAACGCAATCCTGCTTTGCTTTTTATTCCACCAATTGGGTATTAAGTGGGCATGGCTGGGAGGAGCAATCTTTGCGTTGCACCCGGTTCATGTCGAATCAGTGGCATGGATTACAGAACTTAAAAATGTTCAGTCAGGCTTTTTTTACCTTCTAACATTATTATTTTATCTCAGATTTCTGGATAACCGGAGAAAACAGTGGTATTCAGCCACATTAATAATGTTTCTGGCAGCGCTTCTCAGCAAACCCTCGACAGTAATGCTACCTGTAATACTGCTTATTATTCATTGGTGGTTAAACCGTCCTTTGCAAAAAAAGGACATTTTTAGTATTGTACCTTTTTTTGTTTTATCCGCCTTAGCCTCTTTATGGACTATCTGGGAACAGAAATATCATTCAGGAGCCATGGGTTCCGAATGGTCTGCCGGACTGCCTGAGCGAATCGCCATAGCGGGTTATAATATATGGTTTTATATCTCAAAGTTGATATTTCCATATAATCTTATGTTCTTTAATCCTCGCTGGTTAATTGATCCAACATCAATCAGCTCCTTTTTTCCATTAGCACTTTTAATAGTTCTCTGCGCTGTGCTTTTACGGAAGCACAAAACATGGGGCAGACCTGTGCTCATCGGGTTAAGCTACTTTATCATCAGTTTGTTTCCTGTTCTGGGTTTTTTTAACATTTATTTTATGCGCTATTCCTTTGTTGCCGACCATTTCCAATACCTCGCCAGCATGGGAATAATTGCCTTAATCGTGGGTGGTGCCGCTCGGTATTTTGAAAAATGGGATTTGGCGCAAACGGAAAAAACATTTAGTTGGCAGAAAACAGGAGCGGGGCTGGGATTGGCGGTATTATTAATCTTCGGGGTATTGACCTGGAAGCAGGGACATATATATAAAGATATGGAAACCCTTCTCAGGGATTCTATCGACAA
>CBDUII010000109.1:0-7687 GCA_965367285.1 uncultured bacterium | reverse complement strand
TTCATCGGGATATAAGACATGTAATGTTTTGAGCATTTTCGATTTCATACCAAGTCATCTCCGTGGACGAATAGCGTCCACCCTGCATTCCCACGCAGAGCGTGGGACCGAGTAATGTTTTCTGTCCTCTGTTTTCTGTTATCTGATTACACAGCCTGTTTTTTGCTGCCTTCAAATTCCAGCGCTTTTTTAAAGTAGTACACGGCCTTATCACGTTTTCCCATGGATTCATAGGTAAAGCCCAGGCTATGGTAGTAACGTGAAACCCTGGGGTTTTTGTCTATAGCCTTTTTAAAATGATCTACCGCTTCTTTGTACTTTTTCTTGTAATCGTAAGCCACGCCTATCCTGTAAAAAACATCGGAAGTGGCTTTTCCCAAATCGACTATTTTTTTATAATATTTCAGAGATTCATCATAGTCGTTTCTAATAATCGAAAGCTTCCCCAGTTCTTTTAGCGCATACACGCTGCCGGGCTCAATTTCCAGTAACTTTTTGTAGGAACTCACCGCATCAGTCAATTTTCCTTCCTCAAAATAGGCTTTCCCGATACCAAGCCATGCCTTAGGTGAATCGGGATCAATCTCTAAAGCTTTGTTATAAAGGTTCACGGCCTTTAAGGATAACCCTTTTCTCAGGTAATTCTGAGCCATAAAGAGATTGATTTGCGCGGTTTCTTCCGCGGCTGGCTGAAACAGGTCAAGATATGATGTTACAGCTTTGTCCGTTAGCTTGCCCACTACCATCAGTGTCATTTTCATAAAAACTTTAGCATTAAAAAAATGACCGCCATTTTCTGATTCAAGATCCACGTCCATCATGGTCTTCACTTTTTTGTTACTGCCGTTATTTTCCATTTTTTATCCCTCCTTTCAGATTAAGAGAATAATCTTAATTTCGAAATTCAAAAATTATAAATTCAAAACTACCCCATAGACCCGTTTATCAGTTTAGAAAAGTAGAATTTCGATTATTTGAATTTATTTCAATATTCGAAATTCGATATTCTGGTTTAACTCGTTCCAACGCGGAGCATGGGAACAAGAACAAAATTAAGCAATACCGGCATTAAACTCCCGGTCGTCTAATATTTCCGGTTCATCATCGAGATCCGGTTCCGCGGATGAGACGCTTATCTGTATATCCTTTAAATTATCTATCAGATTCATCAGGTCGCCTCTTAACTCTCTCCTGATATTATCGGCTTCCTCAACAGTCTTTTCCGCTTCTAGCTTAATACCCGCTTCAAGAGATATACTTCTCCCCATCCTTCTTGTCCTTAGAAAATCAACGCCTATAACATCAGGATTTCTATTTATTATGTTGTTAATTTTTCGTTTTACTTTTTCGTCAATAGAGGCGTCCATCAATCCATCCATCGCTCCTAACAGCATATTTATGGAATTCCTGATTATCAGCAGAGAAATAACACCGGCGGCTATCGGGTCAAGGACAGGATACCCAGCCTCGGCACACACTATACCTATAGCTATAGCAATAGATGACAGCGCGTCCGCCCTGATTTCGTAGGCAACACTTAAAACAGCAGGACTGTTCAACTGGGTGCCGACGCAATACCCGTACTTGAACATTACCAGATTTGCAACAACAGAAAAAATCGCGGTGACAAGTGTGATATATTCCGGTGTAACAAACTGTCCCTTACTCATATTATAAATAGCGGAAAACAGTATGGATATTCCCACCAGCAGTAAAAATATGCTTACGACTTTTGCTATAATAAATTCAATATTCCTGTGACCGTAAGGATGGTTCTCATCAGCCGGTTTATCGGAATATTTTATTCCGACATACAATATGGCAGAGGAGACAGCGTCTGTGGCAGAATGAGCCCCGTCCGCAATAAGCCCGGCGCTGTTTCCAATCACACCTACTACGGTTTTAAGTATAGCAAGAACAAGGTTGCCCAGAAACAAAGCAGGGACAACTACTTTCGTGCATTTTTTGCATTCGGGGTATTTCAAATAAAATTCTCCTTGTTATAAGCTTTTAGCCGTCAGCATTCAGCTTTTTCGTTTTTATTGATCGCTGACAAACAAACTAGTCTTGCCGCACGGACAAACAAGTTTACCCCTGCCACCCCGCCTCCAGCTTACTGCCAACTGCCCTCTGTTTACGCAGTCTGTTTATAGCCTTCTTTAAACGCGCTTTTAAAGGACGTTACAAAATCACATGCTTTTTTTTCCACACCTTTAAAAGCGTTCGGTGAAGTTTGGCGAATAATTTCAACTATTACAACACCCACAAATACGCCTGCTAACACAATTCCTAATGTTTTCATCTGTATTCCCTCCTTTCTATAATATATAATTCTAAAATCTTCCTTTTTTGAGAAAGTTTTTTATGCAACCTATTGTAAAATAAAGTTCGAAATCCGAAGCACGAAATCCGAAACAAGACCGAAATTCAAATGTTCAAACTTCGAAACGTCTCAAACCATTTCTTGGTTTTTAAAATTTTTTTTGTTTAGAACATTCGTATTTCAATCATTAGAATTTGTTTCGATATTCGAATTTCGGATTTTTAATGCTTGATTCAGCAAATTAACTTCCTGTTTATTGCATATTTTTATTTGCCTCTCCACCGCATTATGTTTATAAAGTTCAACCCAGCAGCTCATCTTCATCATCTTCCGGAGTTAACTCATTTTTGCCGTTACCTTTTTTTACCTCTTTTGCTACATAAAGAACCATGCATAAAACATAGCCAAATATAAAAGAGGTCAGAAGCAGGTAGGTGAGTCTAATTTCAATAGGCTCGGTTATGATGAACCTGACGGGCACCTTTACCATGTTCTGAATAAAAAATATAGCAAAAAATATTATTCCTGTAATTACTGAAATTAATTTCCACATGTTATGTATTTTTCGTAAGCGTTCACGGTTCCACGTTTAAGGTTCAAGGTTTTCAAAGCTAAACGGCAGCTTTGTCATGGGAGCCGCCAACATTCCGGTCAGGCTCTTTCAATCTTGAACCCTGAACGGTGAACTCTAAACCTGTGAACGCTTACTATTTTTTCTTGTTTTTTTTAATTTTTTTAAGTATTTTCTTTGTAAGGTTTGCTTTTGTATCTTCCGGTGAATAGTGGACTCCCAGTTCAGCACATTTTTGAATTATATCTTTTTTCACCATTTTATCGAGGTTTTCTATAGTTATTGGTTCATCCCCTGTCGGCCCTGCTGTTGCTTCCTCTTCCGTTGCTTCTTCAGTTGGCGCTTCTTCTTCCGGCGCTTCTGTTTCTGTTGCTTCAGCCTCTTCAGTAGCCTCTTCTTCAGGTTCCGTTTCTACTTCGGCTCCCTCGAGTGCTTCTTCCACGTCCGCCATTTTATCTTTCTGCCACCAGGCCTTGAGGTTTTCTATATTCTTTTTCAGTTCTTCGCCACTTGCGTCTATTTTAAATTTAACCGCCTTGCCGGTTATCCTTTCTATAGCGTGAACAACTTTTTCACGTACTTCAATACTGCTTTCTTTAAGCACCCTGATGAGAGGCATAACAGAAGAAGGATCTCTTAGAATAGATAAAGACATTGCCGCCGCTTTTTTAACTTCCTGGTCGGAATCCTTAAGAGCCTGAATCAATGACGGAGCGGCGTCTTTCACGCCTACCCATCCCAGAAACGTGGCCGCGGATTTTCTTACCTCCGCGTGTTCATCTTTTAAGCCGTCTGTAAGATACGGTACTGAATCAGCGCCGCCAAGTTTATAAATACCTCTCAAACTGCCCAGCCTGACGCGATAATTTTCATCGCCAACATTAGCCTTGAACACTGGCAGGCAGGATTGATCATTAATATTGATCAAAGTATTAATAATTTCTGACGTGAGATACACATTTCTATATACAAGCGCGTCTTTTAGAATAGGTATGGAGGCTGGGTTGGCAATTTTTCCAAGCTCCGCGGCTGCAAGTAACCTGATTTCGACGTCATCATCCAATAGATCATGAGTTACCTTATCAAATATTGCTTTTTCCGAGCTGTTTTGAAATTTGGCGGCTTTCATGGATTTATCAATCGAATCTATAATACTGTTTTTAATTTCCTCTGTATCAGCTTCTTCACCTGTCGCCCCTCTCTGCACTCTACTGCGCCTTGCCTCAGCCTGCTCCATGTCAATATCTTTCAGGCGCTGCTCCCATCTCTGTATCTGACCTTCACAGGATTTTACTTCGCTAACCAGATCTTTCACGGATTCATGGTCAGCAATATCCTCTACACCCGACAATTTAGCTCCGCGTTTTCCGATTTCAAGGTATAGTTTATCTATTCTCTGTCTGGCTTTAGCAATACTTACTTTTATGTTTGATTTTTCACCACCCCATATTTTTAATACTCCACCGGAAAACAGACCTTTCGGTAAAGACAGCAATGATGGTAATGATGATAACGGCAAACTAGCAGTTTTGTCTTTTACAATGCGCAGCAGTTTGCCGGAATACCCGACAACCATTCCCGTAGTTTTGGCTACGGCAATGCCGCCTCCTGTCATTACTTTTGAAATTTTATCACCCAACGCTTCTTCTTTTCCTGAATCTTCTGCCATTTTAAAATCCTCCTTTCTTAAGAACTAATAAAGAAAATACTTTTCCATAACTTTAACTCATTTTAGGCACTTCACAAGTTAGGCCTTCGGCAACTTTTCTAATGCTAAAATATGTCAATCAATTGCAGTGCAGTTGTCCATCCCCTGGATTCCCGCTAAAATCATGCGGAAATGACATACCGGGGGTGTCATTCCCAAACGCCTCTACAAGTCATTCCCGAAACCACAACATGTCATTCCCGCATGATTTTAGCGGGAATCTTATAAACATTGAAATTCCTATACTTCCGCGCGTGATATGGCGGTTTTACAGGAACTGCACAGCCATATGCTTTCCTTAGCGTTACAAACATAAATCCCTATCCCGAGCAGTAAAATCCCGAAAGGCACTATCAAAAAAAAGACAGATACGACGCCGAGGATTATCAAGAAAAAACCCAATCCCTGGTTATGTTTCGGCTTGCTGCTGATTTCCATCTGTCCATTGCAATTTTTACAGCTGATAGTGCTTGTCATTGTTTTATCCTATCCCTCTAAATTGGTTATTTGTCATTGACCGCATCCCATTAGTAAAAGCAAATAACCGATGATAAATGGTCAGTGGAAAATAATTACATAGTTATAAACAACGGGTCACCCTGCCTGGAGATATCAAGCAGCACTCCTTCCGTAATATTTGCATTCGCTATTGCGCTCATGAAATCCGCCATGTTATTAACTTTTTTCCTGTTCAGCCCCTGTATAACGTCTCCTCTCATGATCCCCGCGGCAGCAGCCATACCTTCTGCTTCAAGGACAACAACTCCTCCTTTAGCCTTTCGAATACCATATCTCTTGGCTATTTGAGGTGTAATAGGCACAACATCCATACCTGCCCATTCCATTTCCCCCGGACCCGCGACTGCTCTCGTCGCCGTCTTTCTGGGAATTATTCTATTTTGACTGCTGTCAAGCAAAGCCGTCAGTTTAGTTTGCTTTCCATTCCTATTCACGGTCAGGTTTATTGTATCTCCCGCTTTAAGCAATGAGGTTATTTTATTGAATTTAGTGACATTTGCTGTTTTTCGCCCGTTAATCTTCAGAATCACATCCCCTCTCATAAGGCCGGAATTCTCAGCCGGGGATTCCGCAAAGACCTGGTTTATCATAACGCCATTTCTGCTGTTCAAACCAAACTGGTCAGCCATTATTGTGTCGATAGGAGACACCTCCACGCCAAACCACGCATCGGGGATGTTCGGCTGCATCGCAATGGTGATAATTTCTCCAACGTTCATATCAATCATATTAGCGGCCATCGCGCTAATTGACGGGACAGACACAAAAGTTTCTTTTGCCCTGTTAATTGGTATGGCAAAGCCGATGCCGGTAAAGTCGCCTGTCATGGAATATATGGCGGTATTAATACCTATTACTTCTCCCTTTATATTAACCAGGGGTCCGCCGCTGCTCCCCCTGTTGATAGCGGCGTCGGTCTGGATAAGTCCGCTAAACTGCCGTCCACCTATTAATACATTTCTATTCGCATCGCTGATAATGCCTGAGGTTACTGTCTGGCTAAGTCCAAAGGGACTTCCAACGGCAAGTACAATATCTCCTGCCTGTATCATATCGGAATCGCCCAATACCGCGGCAGAGAAAGGAGTGGGAGAGTTGATTTTTAATATAGCAAGATCCCCTGTGACGTCGGTGTACTTCACTTCCGCCCTGTATTTATTACCATTTGCGGTTGTCACAATAATATCGTTCGCGCTGGTTATAATATGATAATTGGTTATTATATATCCTGCGGTGTCCACTATTATTCCCGATCCTACGCTTGTTCTGCCCGGAGCCGGAGCAGCCATATTTTTCGCTGGTAAACTTCGTTTAACCGTATGACAATTTGAACATACGCCCCTGAAAGGATGGGGCATTTTCGCGTTTGAAGCGATTGGCGGAGCTGTAGCTTTCACAGCGACAATACCGGGAGTGTTTCCAAAGTTATCAACTCCTCCCCCAACAGGCTGCCGGGGAGAATTCCCAAATGGATCGGCAAAGCCAAGGCCGCCCTGGTTATCATGTAAGCCGAAGCTTATCCTTGTCGCGCTAATATTAACGGTTACTTCTCTTGTTTTCACGGCTATATCGCTGTAAGATTCCTGAAGTTTTGACATCTGAATATGGCCGTCATGCAGTTCACCCGCGCCTCCATCTTCTCCTTCAAATAATGCCATCTTATCCAGATTTGCCTGAGCCCTGTTTTCATCAAAACCGATTGCTACCCATACTATCAGGATAACAGTCATCACACCGAGCAGCACAAGCCACTTTTTATAAGAGGTGTTACAAAATGCTTTTGAATTTTTTGTGTTTGCCATGGTTTTTCCCCTTTTAAATGGTCATTAGCCAATAGTCATTTGTCTTTAGTCAATAATCAGTGGTCAATGGAAAACCACCGCTGGTTCGAAGCCCCTATTGGGGCAGCAAACGTGCCCAATGGCTAATACCCAATGACAAATGGCAAATGACCATTTAAAAAATAACCAAATTCTGCCCATCTTTAACAGTAAAATTCCGCGGGCTTTCCATCTGATTTTCCTGCTGTTCCATCCGCTGTTCCCGTATATCTTCCATTGTGCCTCCTGTCCTGTTAAATATACTTCCTCCTTTGCCAGAAGACGTGAAGATTGCGAACAGAACAAGTATTACCAGAATAGAAATAGCCACTATCCCACCGGATGATGTATACGCGTCTTTTAAGTCATCAGAAACTTTCAAAGATTTTCCCTCCTTTCGAAATTATCAATTAACATTCAACAATTAGCAATTATCAATGATCAATTAACAATTTGTAGTTAAAAATAGAAAATACAATTACCGTTGACCATTTATCATTTTACCAATGACTAATGACCAATTCATTCAGATTCCGGTGTTTCTTCCGCAAGATTGTCAGCTCCCTTACCCGATTCCTGCTCCTGGGTTTGCAGTCCCGCGATTATGCCGATAATGCCAAATGCAAGCCAAACAAATGGGACAATTCCGCACATAACATCACCGAATTCCTACCACCATATTATAATACTCCAACTACCTAACAAATCTTCAATAATACCACAAATAATATGTTTTACTAAAATCC
>CBDUII010000108.1:0-7712 GCA_965367285.1 uncultured bacterium | reverse complement strand
AAGGAGCTGGCTACGTAACACAGCTAAAAAAAAATGAGCTAAGCCTTACATCAGGCCATATAAACAAAAAAGCTAAACACCGACTAAAAAAGCACAATTATATAAATTTGCAGTGCGTAGAAAGGATTATTTATTTAATGAAAAATAAAATCACAGTGGTCGGGGCCGGGAATGTCGGCGCTACAGCCGCTCAGTTAGCAGCATACAAAGAGCTGGGTGATGTGGTTCTTGTGGACATAATAGAAGGAGTTCCGCAAGGGAAAGGACTCGATCTTTTAGAATCCGGTCCTGTAGAACAATTCAGTGGTAAAATTTTAGGAACGAATGATTATAAAGATACTGCTAATTCTGATGTCGTTGTTATTGCTGCGGGAATTCCCAGAAAGCCAGGAATGAGCCGTGATGATCTTATTACCACAAATGCTAAAATTGTAAAATCGGTAGTCGAACAGGCAATCAAACATTCTCCTGATACAATATTAATTGTAGTCAGCAACCCTCTGGACATCATGGCCTGCCTGGCAAAGCAGGTCAGTGGGTTTCCAAAAAACCGGGTTATCGGCATGGCCGGAGTTCTTGATTCTACCCGCTTCAGGGCTTTTATCGCGGAAGCACTCAATGTTTCCATGGAAGATACACAGGCTATGGTTTTAGGGGGCCACGGTGACTCCATGGTCCCATTGCCGCGGTATTCCACTGTTTCAGGAATTTGTATTGAAGAATTAATGCCTAAAGAACAGATCGACAAGATTGTAGAACGTACCAGAAAAGGCGGCGGTGAAATTGTCGCGTTGTTGAAAACAGGAAGTGCTTACTATGCTCCCGGAGCTTCCATTGTTCAGATGGCAGATTCTATTATTAAAGACAAGAAAAGAATTCTCCCTTGTGCGGCCTACCTCGAAGGAGAGTATGGTATTGAAGGACTTTTCGTAGGCGTACCTGTTAAGCTGGGTGCTAAAGGGATAGAAGAAATTATTGAGATAAAGTTGACGGATGAAGAAAGCAAAGCATTAAAAGCCTCCGCCGACGCTGTAAAAAAAACCCTCTCATATCTGAAGATGTAAACTTCAGATGTCAGCTATCATCGTTCAGGAATTACAATCAGTTCGTAGTAGCCGATGAGAATCGGCTTAACAAATACTGGTCAGAATAGTTTCTTTCCCACCCTCATTAGATAAATTTTACATTTTTTAATTCTTTTTTAGCTGTTTTAAATAGTTTTTTGTCAGAAGTAATAAAAATATCCGGCTTTGAAAGACAAACGGATGCCAGTTGAAGGCTGTCAAGAGTTTTCAAATGATATTTGTGGATTATTTCCAATGATTTTTCTTCAAGATTATCATTCCAGAGAACCCGGCTAAAATAGTGGAAATCCTTTTTTATCTCCGCCCGAATCCAGACTGTTTGCTGGTTTGTGATGGATTTCTCAAAGAGGCGACGTTCTATCGCGGAATTTATTTCAAGGAGGTATATTGGCGATATAATAATTTCCGTGATTGTTTCCAGTTGAGCGTCAAACTTACCAGAGCCTTCCTCTA
Source organism: uncultured bacterium (assembly GCA_965367285.1). Lineage (GTDB taxonomy): Bacteria > Nitrospinota > Nitrospinia > CAJXCL01 > CAJXCL01 > CAJXCL01. Next base: position 6,174 of record CBDUII010000108.1, on the reverse strand, counting down.
CTATGTATTTTTTTATTAATGAAGAAGTATCGATAAACGCTCTCAACGATCTTCCTCACCCCTGTTTTTAACAATTGTATCGGTAAATGATTCCCCTTTAAGTTTTAATTTGTTAATTTTTCTTTTCCAACCCGGACGGGAGACATTTTCATTGTGAGGGACAATATCGGCAACCGGCTTGTTCCGTTCAAGAACCGTAATTCTTTCACCTGCTTTTACTTCTTTTAAATATTTTGAGAAGTTGTGAGTTAATTCTCGAATGCTTGCTGAAATCATAATTATCACTCCTTTCCAACAAAAAGTCTAACATTATGTCAGACAATTGTCAATTTTCACTTTCATAACTTTTCTCACAAGTGGATTCATTAACCGCAGAAACGCTAAGTTTTTTTATAATAACAATGAGTAAAAGATAACACATACACCGCCTCCTCAGGAGCCACCTCTCTCAAAATGGGATTTTTGTTGTTAATCGCTAATTGATCATTATTTACTGATCCCTGCTCCCTGATCTTAATTAAGCTGAATACAATTGACAATTCTATAAGAGTACGATACATATATTTGCGTGTAAAATGACTATTTCAGAAAAAACCATTAAAGCCATTCAAAATTCGGAAAAGGTAGTTGTTTTGACAGGAGCCGGAATATCAGCGGAAAGCGGGGTTCCCACATTTCGTGGAGAAGAAGGGCTGTGGCGAAATTTCAGGGCCGAGGAACTGGCAACTCCTTTTGCTTTTCAGCGCGATCCAAAGCTTGTTTGGGAATGGTATGATTGGAGAAGAAATTTAATTAAACCTCTTCACCCGAATGCCGGTCATAAAATAATCGCTTCTATTGAACAAAAGAAACCGGATTTTAACCTAATTACTCAAAATGTTGACGGACTGCACCGGAAGGCGGGAAGCGAAAAATGCGTGGAACTCCATGGAAATATCTGGAAAACACGCTGCACTAAAGAAGGAAAAGTTACGGAAAACCTGGAAAGTCCTTTAAAAACGATCCCGCCGATGTGTGAATGCGGAGCAATGCTGAGACCGCATATAGTCTGGTTTGGCGAATCACTTCCTGTGGAAGCCATTCAATCATCATATAAAGCTGTAGAAAACTGTGATTTGATGCTGGTAGTAGGAACTTCCGCAGCAGTACAACCCGCGGCATCGCTTCCGGGAATAGCTAAAAACGCCGGTGCATTCGTGATAGAAGTAAACGCGGAAAAAACCCCTGTATCCGATATGGCAGATGATTCTTATATTGGAAAAGCCGGGGAGATCCTGCCATTATTGGAAAAGTACTTTTAATAATTCAATTAAGAAACTTTTATTATGAAAATTCAGGCGATTAAAGGCGTAAAAGACATCCTCCCTAAAGATATAGGGAAATGGCATTATATTGAAAAAACTGCCAGGGAGCTTTTTGAAACATTCTGCTATTATGAAATCAGAACCCCTGTTTTTGAAAAAACTGCCGTCTTTTCCCGCAGTATAGGAGAGGATACAGATATTGTAAAAAAGGAAATGTACACTTTTAAAGATAAAGGAGATGAAAGTATTACTCTCCGTCCTGAAGGAACCGCTTCTATTGTAAGAGCTTATGTGGAGCATCAGATGTATAATCCCCCTTCTGTGGTCAAGTTATATTATTCAGGACCCATGTTTCGTTTTGAGCGCCCACAGTCAGGCAGGTTTCGCCAGTTTTATCAAATCGGTGTTGAAGCATTTGGAACAGAAGACCCCTCTATTGACGCGGAAGTGATTTTCATTTTGATGGAGCTCTTGAGCAGGGTGGGGCTTTCAAACCTGGAACTGAATTTAAACAATATAGGCTGTCCGGGTTGCCGCCCTGTTTATAGAGATAAATTGCAAAAATATTTTGAATCAAGGCTTGATGCTTTATGCCAAAATTGTAAACAACGCAATGAAAGGAATCCGTTAAGGATTTTAGATTGTAAAAATAAAAAATGTATTGAGATTGCAGCGGAAGCCCCAACTATAGACCAATTTCGCTGTGACAATTGCAAAGCAAACTTTGATCAGGTGCAAAACTATCTCAGCAAGCTTGGAACTTGTTTCAAGATAAACCCTAAACTCGTGAGAGGTCTTGATTATTATACCAGGACAGCATTTGAAGTTTTAGCCGCGGGACTGGGAGCACAGAACGCTGTAGCGGGTGGCGGACGGTATGACGGGCTTGTAAAAGAATTCGGTGGGCCTCAAACTCCGGCTATAGGGTTTGCAATGGGAGTGGAGAGAATAATTTCTTTGATAGAAGATCAGGATAAATTTACTTTCAAACCAAAGGTCTTCATTGTCTCACTGGGAGGGACGGCAAAAGAGACGGCATTTCGATTGCTAAATGAATTAAGAATGGCTGCTGTTCCATCGGATTGGAGCGAAAACCGGGGCAGCCTGAAAAGTCAAATGCGAAAAGCCGACCGGTCAGGAGCGGATTTTGTTTTCATTATCGGGGATAGAGAATTAGAAAACAATAAACTTATTTTACGAAATATGAAAACATCTCAACAAAAAGAAGTTGCTTTAAAAAATATTGTAGAAACTTTTAGAGACAGTAATTAACAGTTCCCAATGAAAAAATAGCAGCATGATTTTTAATGATTTACCCACTGAATACCAGATCTGCAATTGTGAGACCCCTGGCAATATGACCAAATCACTTTACCTCTCTCCTTCAAGTTGGTCATGTCCTTGCTCAAAATACGCAGTATGACTCCTGATGGGATCTCTTCCTCCTTATATTTAAGGCCAAGACCGCTCTTGGAATAATCTGTGGTTTCAGCGCAAATGGTTTCAAATCGATACGAAGTATTATCTAAGGGTATAAGGGTACACTTTTTCTTCATTTTGAACCGATCAAAATGCCTTAAATCACCAATACTATCTTTTCTGGTCCAAGCCTCCTCTCCATCCCCAAGTATTTGTTGAACAATATTGTAGAATTTATTCATTTCAAACGGTTTTCTCAGGAAAGAACATCCCTCATGTTTGAAATATGAGATGTGAGGTTCAATAATAGAAGCTGATATAAATGCAACTTTCTTGACCATAGAGGGTCGCTTTTCCTTTAGTAACTTGTAAAAACTTATACCATCCATAACAGGCATATAAATGTCCGAAATTATAATAGAATAATTACAATTAAGCACTTTTTCCAAGGCTTCTTTACCATTTTTAGCAAAGTCAATATTAGCACATTTATACTGTTTCTTAATCAAAAGCTCATAAAAAGTTCGCATATCTTCACTATCTTCCACAACTAAAAATGACCGCATCTATTTCTCCCTGATGATTTAAAGCTGATATATCTTAGAAAAAAATAAAAATAGTATTAGATCATAGTAAAAATAAACAAGCAAGAAATTATTTCGCTAAAGCGGAACAAGGGTGAGACAAGTCAAATCCTTCTTTTGAACTTAACCGTTTAAATGCGGAGCTACTGACTTAAACTCTTAGAAAATACTCGTTAATACTGCCTTCCAGCTGAAAAAAAGAAAATTCCTCTACGATTAAATTATTCTTATTAATTAGGTTTTGGAGGAAAGCAAAAGGTGATTTTTTGCAATTATGAAGGATTCAGGTTAAGTGGTAATATTAAGGAGTGTCCCAATATTTCTTGAAGAGAACTGTGACTGCTGTAATGCTCGTAAAGAGGCATTCAACTGAATTTCGCTTTCACGCAAGCGAGATATTTCAGACGCAATATCAGCGTCTGAAATTATAGATGACGCGTTTGTAAGCTGTTCAATTGCATTCCTTTGAGTTCCCGCAACACTTGTGAGTCTCGTTTGGACGGAGGCGACACTTCCCCGAACATCAACCACATCCTGAATCGCGCTGTTTATACTTCCAAGGGCGTTTTGAGCGGAAGCCTGGCTTGAAACGTCCAGATTTCTTATTCCAAGTGATTGGGCGTCGACACTTTCAATTACATTAAGATTAACTCTTGAGGAACTCGTATTATCTATACCAGCTTGAACGTTGGTTTCCGGGGCACTTTTGCTGGATGAACCATCCAGGAGCTTTTTCCCGTTAAATTCAGTCCCGCTTGCTATTCTATCTACTTCACTGATCAAAGAATTAACTTGAGACTGGATGGCAGCTCGCTGGTTATCGTTTAAAGTGCCTGTAGACGCCTGGACTGCCAGCGCTTTAGCTTCCGACAGGATGCTGGTAATACTTTGCAGTCCGCCTTCAGCAACGTTTGTTAGACTGATCCCCTGGGAAATATTTTCCACTCCTTTTTTCAAAGCGCTTATGTCCGAATTCAAGCGTGCTGATATAGACAAACCGGCAGCATCATCGGACGCTTTTAAAATACGTTTTCCCGAAGCAAGCCTGGCAATAGAACTGGCCAACCTTGATTTGACATTGCCGATATTTCGTAAAATATTTTGAGTCAGGGCTTTATTTGATATTGGTGTTACCATTTTTCAACCTTCATCTCCTATTAATAATGTAAGGTTTTTGTAGAAATATGTCAACCAAGGAACTTTGCCAACACAAAATCAGAAGCAGACCGGTTAGGAGTTTCCGGCTGGGTGCGGGACAGGATGGACAAAACAGTGGAAATTACGGCTGAAGGGAAAAAAGAACTACTAGTGAATAAATAACGTATGACAAACACGAGGTTCCAACTTTCACCCGGGAATTCAAAAAACAACGCGTGAAATATTTCACAGCGCGGCCAGGGGCCAGCAACCACAATTACAACCCACTGTATCCACCTTTTTAAAGGGGAAATTTGGGGAGAGAATTCCCCTCTAACATGTCCCGCCGGGACGGGGTGTGTTAAAAAACTTTGTTAAAAAAACGAAATGTTGCCGGTTAGTAATACGGGTGGACCTGTCTATTTGGGAAAGTAATGCGGTATCGGTAGACTTAACAAGCTTTTCTTACTGAGAGTTCAGTATTTGAATGCATTTATTGAAGCTTTGCAGGCATAAGCAAAAATAAAATCCTGGGCCTCGTTTAAAATCTCATCGAAATAAATACCAAGCATCTTTCCCTTCCCGTTATTTTTCTCCCAGCTAACATGTCCTTTTGCGTGTACGGCAACGCAGTTATTCAAATAAATAACTAAATTTAAATTTTTGGTCTTTTTAATTTTTTCTGTTTTTTTCAAACACAAACCGGTCGCGCTGATATCCACAAGTGAAAATTCTTTGTAAACTTTTGAATTCTCCTCCTTGATCAAAACTCTATTGTTTACCTTCCAACGCGGCAGATATCTATCATCCTCAACTTCCTCAACTGATAAACCTGGTGTTCCTTTAAGCTTTTTCTTTCCCACAAAAATTCCCTCTCCGTTCATGATTTTAAAGCCATTTGTTTAGATTTGACCCTTTCCAATTATTATAATATAATCATTAAATTCCAAATATCAAGGGCTTTCAATGAAAATTTTTTGACATTTGTGGGGTATACCTATAAAAATGCCACACTCCAACCGGAAAAAACAACTCAAATTCATTTCACACAGGGGGTTTAAAAAAGGCCTTCCCATGGTTTCCGATGCCACAATCTCCGCCTACTTTAAGGAAATCAGTAATTTCAACCCTTTAACCAGGGAAGAAGAAGAAGAACTCGGACGAAAAATCGCCCGGGGAAACAATAAGGCACTGGAAGAATTAGTGAAACACAATCTGAAGTATGTAGTTTCCATTGCCACCATGTACTGCGGCGACAGAATTTCCCTGAAAGATTTAATAAACGAAGGCAACATCGGACTAATCAAGGCAGCGCAAAAATTTGACCCGGATAGAAAAGTTAAGTTTATCACTTACGCCTCCTGGTGGATAAGACAGTCGATTATGCGCGCAATTGCAAATGCCGCAACTGTGCGGATTCCAGTTAACCAGAAGGGCTTAAAGAAAAGGGAAATAAAGGGACAAGAATTGGAATCGATTGTGCGCGTCCATCGCGCCCCTTTCTCCTTCGACAATCCCGTGAGGGATCTTATTGACACTTCCTACCTCAATTCTATTCAGGAAAATGGTTCTTTCTCATTGGAGGTCGGTCTGACCAAAGAAGATTTGAATTCTGAAATTACATGGTTATTAAAAGAATTGCCGAGCAGGGATGCCTTGATTTTAATACTCCGTTTTGGATTTTACGGGCACCAGCTATCCCTGGATGAGCTCGGATAAATATTAAAGCG
>CBDUII010000107.1:0-7723 GCA_965367285.1 uncultured bacterium | reverse complement strand
CACATCCGTATTTATGGCGTAATTGGTACTTGACGCGGCATAAGCATCCGGCCCACCGCCCATAAATAAAACCATCACCGTCATGAAAAAGAAAAGGTATAATGTGATTAGTGTAATTGGAGAAATTAGTGGTTGCGCATAAAACCCATTCTTGACAACTCCATCATTGTCGTGATAGTTTGTATTTATGGGACAAACTATTGCTTTTGATACACACGCATATGTCAAAAAACTCAAGGCCGTCGGTTTTACGGAAGAACAGGCCGAGACCTTAGCTTCTACACAGGCTGAGCTGATAGATGAGCGCCTGGCTACTAAACATGGTCTTAAAGAACTTGAGAAGACAGCACTTAGACGCGATATGAAAGAGATGGAAACAAATCTCAAACGTGACATCAAAGAGATGGAAATGCGCTTAAAACACGACTTAACCGTTCGGCTTGGCGGAATGATCGGCGTGTCCGTTGCCGTTATCGTTGCCTTAGTCAAACTGTTGTAACAAACCGCCCCCATCCTTTCCCCTATGACAAATAATCATTGTTAATTGATAACTGCTAATTGACCATTGATAATTGTTAATTGTTTACCTGCCTACTGCCTTGCTCTTCTGTCCCCTGATTCCTGACCACTGAATCCTTTACTTCCTTATACTATTACACCGTAAAAACTTGTTTTTTGAGCAAGTTTTTTTAGTCAACCGGGCGGGAGCCCATTTGGTTGCGGCCCTTGCCGCTTTATGTTTTGACAATAAGATGATTTATATGATAAATTTCTATACAAGACATTTAAAAAGGAGATTAATGCCATGAAACATGCAGCAGCAAAAAACACTGTGGATATCCTCCATAAAATTAAGGCTATAGAGAAAGAGGTTATGGATCTAAAACTATCAATACTCAAAAACCTCACCCCCACCGGCAAAAAAATAATTTCGGTTAAAGGTATTCTCAAGGGTGTAAATATTACTGATGAAAATATCACCAGCGCAAAAAAGTCTCTTTATAGTAAAATAAAGATATAAAAAATTTATGAACTTTGTAACAGACACACATGCCCTCATTTGGTGGTTTATTGAAAGCAAGAAATTAAGCCCGAAAGCGCCAGAGATTTTTAAAAAATGCGAAGATGGAAAAAGCATCATTTATATCCCTTCAATTGTTATTGCAGAGGCTCTCAGTATTTTTGACAAGAAACGCGTCTCTTTTAATTTTAAGAAATTATTTAAACAAATAAATGACAGCGAAAATTTTATACTCATTGCCCTTGATTACCCAATTCTTCAGAAAATGCTTGACCTGAAAGATATCCCTGAACTCCATGATAAAATAATTGTTTCAACAGCAAAATATTTTAATCTCCCTGTAATTACAAAAGACAGGTCAATAAAAAAACTTCCTCATATTAAAACTGTCTGGTAAAAAATAACTCTCTGCTTCCTGTCCCCAGATCCCTGACCCCTGCTCTTCTGATCTTCCGTCATCTGTCCCCTGCCTGCTGCCTACTGTCAACTGGTTAATGACCAATAACCACTGGTAATATTTGTATCCCAAAATTGTTGAAGTTTGCCTCTGACTATAGTATTATGAAAATATTGTTGAACTCATTAAACCTTATTCCTCAATAAAGGAGGTGTTTCAAAGTGCTATCTATTAGAGGAATATACGATGGAAAGGAGATCAAACTCCTACAACCTATTCCTACAAAAAAGAAAGTCGATGTAATCATTACCCTGTTAGATGACGACTTCCCCGATAAAAAAACCATTAACAAAAAGTATAAAAATTACTATCAAAAGCTAACCCCTGAGGAGTGTGAAGAAGAGGCTTCCCTTGCCGGTGAATTCCAGCCCCTTGACTTTGAGACCAACTAGGTACTGGAGGATCAAGAAGTTTGATAAAACAGGGAGATGTGTATCTGGTAAATCTTGATCCAACTATCGGCCAGGAGATTAAAAAAACCAGACCCGTTGTTGTAGTCTCAAACAATTCAATCAACCAATATGGCCAGGTAATAGTAGTTGTTCCTATAACAAGCAGCACTAAAAAGATATCGCCAAGCCATGTCATGATTCCAAAAGGCATGGGTGGCCTGGATAAAGAATCAAAGGCTGTTGCCGAGCATATCAAGTCTATTGATAGGAAAAGGTTAACCAAAAAGCTCGGAAAGTTGTCTAATAAATATCTACTCATGGGGTTTCAAGCGCTAAAAAATACATGTAATATGTAAAACAATACTGCAAAAATTATAATTAACTGCAAATAACTACTGACCAGTGACCAAATAATTTTTAATTGATCATTGTTAATTGATAATTGCTTTACTGCCTACTGCCTTGCTCTTTCCCCTGATCCCTGACAACTGCTCTTCTAATTGACCATTGTTAATTGCCCATTGATAATTGTTTTCCTGTTCACCGTCCTCTGCTTTATCTTGTCACTCGTCACTATGGCTCTACCGTCTTTCCAATCATCAATCTAAAATCAAAAATGTATTCCGCCCTCTGCCTACTGCCTTTGTGCCTACTGCCTTGCTCTTTCCCCTGCCCCCTGATCCCTGCTCTTCTGATCCCTGAAAACTGATCTTCTGCCTTCTGTCCTCTGTTCTCTTGGCAAAGAATTAATTTCATAGTAGGTTTTATATTGAGGTGCAAACAATGAAAAATCCAAAAGAAGCCAAAGACCATCTGGTTAAAATTAGAAAAATAATCGCACAAAATCCTTCTCCCATATTTAAGATGGACAAGGAAAATGTCATAAATACTCTGCGAAAAACAAGAGAAACCATTTGGAAGGAAAAGGTCGCGCTTCGCCATTGATTCGAATGAATATGTCTTTGCCTTTGGGCCATTAAAGGAAAATTGGGCATATGAATTTCTTGAGCGACTACTTGAAAAGGCAGACCTCCATTCCATCCGCATTCCCCGTACAATATGTGAAGAGGTTAAACGAAACTTAACACCGGAAGCCTTCCAGGAATTTAATAACTTTATTACCGCCTTAACAACCATTGATGAAGACATTGTTGTTCCTTTTGAAATAGCCTATAAATACGAAGCCAAAGGCCTCAAATCCGCGGATGCCTTTATTGCCGCCTTTACCGAATGGGTTGGCGCTGACTTATTAGTCACTGAGAACCGGCATTTTTTAATCCACCATAGCGACTTGCCCTTTAAAGTTCTAACCGCTAAAAAATGTTTAACTCTCATTTGATTTAGCAATAACATCTTTTGCCCAATGACCAATGATAATTGCTAATTGGTTTCCCTGTCCTCTGCCTACTGCCTTTGTGCCTTGCTCTTCTGTCCCCTGATCCCTGGGCTCTTCTGATCCCTGACAACTGCGCTTCTAATTGATAATTGTTTCCCTGCCTACTGCCTTTGTGCCTTCTGCCTTGCTCTTCTGTCCCCTGATCCCTGCTTCTTCTGATCCCTGACAACTGCTCTTCTACCGGGCGCAACGGAACCCGAGGCTGAGGTACGAGGTCGATGGACCGGCACCAGCGGCCAAGGCAAAGACCCCGGCATTCGTGGTGTGGCTCCAGCTGCCACCGCGAATCAAGGCCGCAGGAAAGCGATCGGTTTCATTAGTTCCCTCATCGATCCCAGTCAGCACATCATCACCATAGGTGGCAGAGGTAGTTGATCCACCATCAGCATCTGAATTGTCCTGAATCCAGTCTGCGACCCATTCCTCTAGGTTCCCGACCATGTCATAAACGCCCCAGTTGGAAATACAGGGTTGAGTACCGCCAGTTGAAGAACCTGTGTTCACAGCCGCGCCTCTATTTGTATTGCAGTAATTCGCCGTGTTATTACCGCTGGCGCCAGGGTCCGGTGTACCGGCAGCGGCCATCTGCCACTCCGCGTTGGTGAGAAGCCGCTTGCCGCTTAAAGCACATGCCTGCTGGGCCTGAAACCAGGTGATATTAGCAGAAGGCGTTACCCCGGCTTTGGAAACAGCATAGAGGGCCGTGCTATAGTTGCCGGTATCCGGAAAAGAAGAAGGGTAATCATCACTGCTTGCCCCATACTGGGTGCCGGTGCCATCGGCACTCGACCATACCGACGCCTCATATTTATCCACACAAACAGGCCCTACCTTTACCATGATGTCATTGGCGCTGGTGCCCGGGCAGGAAGTTCCGCTTAATTCGCTGCGAAAGGCATACCCGGCGCTTGTAAAAAGGCGCCTCGGAGTCATCTCAATATCTGCTCCAACTTTTACCCCAAGATAATACTGTTTATCAAAGGGGAGAGTGGAGAGATTAATAGGATTCACATCCCCAAGATTTACACTGAAAACACCGTTAGTTACCGTGACATTCTGTGTTTCACTCCAGAGTGCAGAACCGCCTGAAGAGACGTCGTAGATGGAGAAGACTATACTTTTCGTGCCGTTTATAGGCGTCCCCCCTGAGTCTGTCAAACTTCCCTGATAGTTGATCTTCAGGGGAACAGCGGCATGGCTTCTGAATGGAACAATACTTAAAAGTATTAATATTCCCACTAAGCAGATTAAAACCCTCCATGATCTTTTACTTCTCATAATTTTTCCTCCTTTGCTATTGGTCATTAGTCATTTGTCATTGGTTAATTGCTAATTGATAATTGTTTTCCGCCCTCTGCCTACTGCCTTTGTGCCTTTTCTGCCTTGATCTTCTGTCCCCTGATCCCTGTTCTGTTCATTGTTAATTGACCATTGCTAATTGATAATTGTTTAACTGCCTACTGTCTTCTGTTCACCGTCCTCTGCTTACTGTCCTCTGTCTTCTGCCCTACTGTAATTCCCGCAAAAGTAATTCCATATACAAATACCGCTAAAAATGTATCTTATTTTGTTTTGCTCAGGTCATAACTATATTGAGCAATACACTAAATTAGTGAACCTGCCAAGACAATATACACTTTTTATGAGAATTGCCTTTTACATAAGAGAAAGGTGAAAATAAAACAATGAGAACGGCAACTGAAAATAAAATTGTAGAAATGCTGATTAATTATATGAGAAAGGAAAATATTAGTCAGATTGAACTGGCTGATCGGCTGGGTTGGTCGGCACAAGATTTGAATGATACTTTGAAGGGACGGAAATCTATAGGGAAAAATCGTCAGGCACATATTGCGAACACATTAGGACTTTTTTTTGAGGTAGTGGGAGGGATATTAGACGATAATACGCCCCGCGTTAAAGAGCCTCAATCTCTTCCGTATAGTCTCAATAATGATGACCTAAAAATAGCCGGACTTATTAGCAAATTGCTAAGCACAGAACAGAAAAAAAAATTAAAAGCATTTATCAAATCATTGGAAAAAAAATAAGATAGGAATGGGTAGAGTAGAGAGCAGGGTACAGAAAACAGATGACAGAGAAACAATTGTCAGGGGGCAGGGGAAAACCGGAAGACAGTAGGCAGGAAAAAGTCGAAAAACTAATTTCAAATCTCAGATTGCATATTTAGGAACTAATTGTACTCCCAAAAAATCCAGTTAATCTTGTTAATTCTGTCAAAAGAATTTTAAAAATCATAAAAAAATCTGCGCTTATCTGCGTCCAAAGAAAAGAATTATCAAAAAAAAATATTTCTCTGCGCTCTTTGCGTTCTCTGCGGTAAATGATATTATCAAGCTATGAATAATAAAGCTGGATGTTTTTCTTTAAGACAAAAAATAGGATTATATTCAGGACTTCCCCTCTTTTTCCTCATTTTGTTGCTTCCAAAACCTGACGCTCTGACGCCTGAAGCTTATAAAGTTTTAGCGGTTACGTTCTTAATGGCTTTCTGGTGGATAACCGAGGCCATACCCATCCCTGCCACCGCGTTAATTCCAATTGCCGCCTTTCCTTTATTAGGTATTATGCCTGTAAAAAAGCTCGCTGCGTCTTACGGCCACCATTATATATTTCTTTTTATGGGCGGCTTTTTTATTGCCCGGGCAATGCAAAAGTGGGGTCTCCATGAACGTATTGCATTATTTATCATATCTTTAGCAGGAATCAGCCCCAAAAGGCTGATCTGGGGCTTAATGTGTGCCACGGCTTTCCTTTCCATGTGGATTTCCGATACAGCTACCACCATGATGATGATGCCGATAGGGCTTGCCATTATTCTTCATTCAGAAAAAATGTTTAAACAAGAAAATAATCCGGAAATAAAATGGGATGAAAATTTTCCTACGGCCATTATGCTCTGCATAGCCTATGCTTCTTTAATAGGAGGCATAGCAACTCTTGTCGGAACCCCGCCGAATATCGTATTCGCCAGCAACATCCAAATCTTATTTCCAAATGCTCCGGATATCGGTTTTATGCAATGGATGATGGTGGGGCTGCCTTTAACTATTATCTTTTTGCCGATAACCTGGTATTTTATAACTCATATTGAGCTCCCCATTAAACTAAAAGAACTTCCGAGCGGCAAAAAAATTATTTACGATCAAATGAAAAAGCTGGGCAAAATGTCTAAAGGAGAAAAATGGACATTAGCAATTTTTATTTTCACCGCCCTTGGCTGGATTTTCAGAAAAAATATTAATATTGGCTTTTTAACTATCCCCGGCTGGTCCAATCTTTTGGGAATAGAAAAAATGGTACATGACTCAACAGTAGCTATTTTAGCCGCGTTATTACTATTTTCCATTCCAGTGGATATAAAGAAAAAAGAATTTTTGCTCGACTGGCACTGGGCAAAAGATATTTCCTGGGGGATATTGATTTTGTTTGGTGGAGGGATCGCCCTGGCCAACGGCGTGCAAGCCACAGGCCTTGCAAAATGGATTGGCGAGGGGATATCCATTGTATTGAATTTTCCGGTCATCATGATTATATTATCCGTTTGCCTGCTAATAACTTTTATGACTGAGATTACTTCCAATACAGCGGTAGCTACTATTTTTATGCCTATTTTAGCAGCAACAGCAGTTGCCGCTTCGATAAATCCACTTCTATTAATGGCTCCGGCGGCTATCTCTGCCTCCTGTGCTTTTATGCTCCCCGTAGCTACTCCTCCAAACGCGATCGTCTTCTCTACAGGTCATATCACTATGCCGCAAATGGTAAGAACAGGCATTGGATTAAACTTTTTAGGCGCTTTTTTGATTACTTTGATTATCTATTTTCTTGCTATTCCAATGTTTGGTATTGTACTTGGCGAATTACCGCAATGGGCTGTGCAATAATCTAACCTGCGCATTTCCATTAAATGCGCTTTTATTTTGTCTTTTTCTTTTCTAATCTCTTTCTGGTTGGAGGTATACCGGAATGCCAGAAGCATAAGGATTCCCGTTAGCACAGAAATAAATAACAATGGCCACAAAGGATCGATAAATTGAAAAGGGAAAAACAAAATACCAAAAAACTTATTTAAGATAAAATTGAAATAATACATTTAAAGATAGCCAAGACCTTTTAATCGTTTAGAAATCTCCTCTTCATCTTCATCAGAGATTGTCTCTTTACCTCTTAGTTCTTTTTCTAATGCATGGGCAATAAATTCTTCAACAGAGCTGTACCCTCTTTTTTCAGCGTGCTGTTTACATCTTTCAAGCAAATCTTTGTCTAATTTAATTTTATTTCCAAACATTTTTACTGCCTCCTTACGGTTTTTTTAATCACAAAGCACACAGCTTGGCCAGAGGCCACAATGTAAATTCGAATGTCGAAACCCGAAATTCGAAACAATATCGAAATTCAAATTTCCAAAATTCAAAACAACCTGAACATGCCTT
>CBDUII010000106.1:0-7762 GCA_965367285.1 uncultured bacterium | reverse complement strand
CGGAATGACAGGTGGGCGGAAGTGTCATTTCGAGCGAAGCGAGAAATCTAACTTGAATTTGCGATAATTCGCGTAATTAGCGGAGAAAATATCTGTGTAAATCCGATGAAGTTTAATTTGAATATACACACGATATATTATAAAATGATATTACTGTAATGTAATGACGGTTATAGATACATCTATTCTTATATCATTAGCAAAGATAAATTGTCTTGAAATTATTCTAAACCTAAAAAGTGAATTGAGTATACCAGAAGAGGTATATGGAGAATCCGTATTTGAAGGTGAGAAAAGAGATTTGCCCGATGCTACCCTAATAAAGAGTTTTATAACCGGTAATAATATAAGAATAGTTAAGGTAAAAAGCAGTACAATTAAAACCTTGACTTCTAAAATAAAAAAAATCTTGCCACAAGGAGATAAGGCTGTTCTATCTCTGGCATTACAGGAAAAAACAACAGAAATTATAACAGATGATGAAGGATTAAGTAAGATAGCATTGTCTTTGGGCTTCAGAGTGAGCGCTTCACCGGATTTGCTATTGCAATCTCTAAAAAAGGGATTTGTCAGGTTTCAAGAGTTTGAAAAACATATCAGGAACCTTGTTTTAGAAAACAGATTAGGCTCTGTGGTTGCAGAGCTTTATATTGTGGAGGCTAAGAAGGATGTTAAAAGCTAAAAAATTAGTTAGGATAAATGTGATGATTGATAAAGAACTAATAAAATCCATAGACAAATTTGCTGAGACAATGGATGAGGATAGGTCAACCGCTATACGCCAATTAATTAAAAAGTCCATTGCTGAAGAAAAGATAGCCCTTGCCATAAAAAAATTTCAGGAAGGCGCTTCCTTTAGGAAAGCGGCTGAAATAGCAGGGATTGATTATTGGGATTTTCAGATGGAGTTGGATAAAAGAGGTGTCCCAATGACGTCGTCCATTCCACTGGCTCAAAAAAGGTTGTCTATGTAACTGCATTTACTCAAGAGGATATCTCAGCGGCTATTCATTATGCAGCAAAAATTTGTGAATACGAAGCTTACGCCATATGAGAATACAATTCTTGATTGATGAGAACATACCTTATGCCCTTATCGACCTGTTTGATATATGAATGTCCTGGTTATAACAGAATACTACCCCCCTTATATCACGGGTGGATGTGAGATAGCCTGCCACGATTTTGTTGAAGCCTTAGAAAAAAAGGGATTGTCGGTTACTATCCTGACCGGTAAATATGGATTGGACAAAGAAAAAGTCGATGGTAATGTTTACAGAATCTTAAAAACCGCCAGCATTTCACCTTATACCTTTTTTACCTCTTCCCGGTTTAATTTAAATCGTGTGCTTCTGTATCAGGCCTTTTACTATTTAAATTACTCTCGAACATCCGCACTGCTTAAGAAAAAACACTTTGACCTTGCTTATGCATGGCGGCTGCAGAATGTTACTTTAGCTCCTTTTAGAGTTGTAACAGACGCCGGCTTGAAGACTATTTTTCATATTGAAGATTACTGGTTGTTAAATACAGTTCAATGGCTGACTAAAAATTATAAATTTTTAAGACAGCTACTTTTGCGCGTTCAAACGGAAAAGCTTACGCAATCCCCCATGATATTCCTCAGCCAATCAGTAAAAAAGGCTTATAAAGAACTATTTCCTGAAAGCCTGAAAGCGCCTGTTGAGACTGTCGGAAAAGCTCCTAATACTAAAAAACAGTTTAAAAAAGGTATACCGAAACGATGCCTTGACTCGAGATCGTCGCTTACAAGCCAATTATGAAGGTCATTTTTTTTGGAAAATTTTTGATTTTGGTTTTTCGACAGTCTCGTTATACCAAATGGAATCAAAATTGAAAACAAAACTCATTATAATGAATGCCCACCTTGGAGTGAGAAAAAGAAACTATTATTTGTTGGTCGGATATGCAAAGAAAAAGGTATCGAAACATTAATAGACGCTTTTTATGAAATGGTCAATAAACACCGTAGAAAGGATTGCGTCGTAAATATATTCGGAGAAGGAGATCCACGCTATATCGATTCATTAAAAGAAAAGATCTCAAACCACGGAATAAATTCCGAAGTTGTTTTTCATGGTAACCGGTCAAGAGAGGATATCATTTCTCTTTATTCGCAATATGATATTACGATCGTTCCCTCGGTTTGGGAAGAGCCGTTCGGTTTAGTGGTGATTGAATCGATGCTATGTAAGACGCCGGTTATAGGAAGCAAAATAGGTGGAATTGCTGAAATTATTGAAGACAGGGTCGATGGAATTTTAGTTTCTCCCAACGACAAGGTCTCCCTGTCTGATGCGATTATGGAACTTTTAGAGGACGAGAAATTGTATAAAATCATCGTTGATAACGCATACAAAAAAGTTTGTGAACAATATGATATTGGTAAGCTTGCGGGTAAAGTATTGAAGGTTATGGAGAATATACGTGGCATTAAAAACCGTTGATTACTATTAGGTTTTATATTGGCAATAATTGACCTATATTCGTAAGCATCAAAACCTTTATCAAATAGCAAAACTGATCAGGAGAGATATCTTTTCTAAAGTATGAAAAAACAAGAAAACAACAAGAAAAATTTAATTTATGTTACGCCTTTTTTTCCCTATCCTCCAAACGATGGAGGGAAAATCAGGCCATTCAATAAACTAAAATATCTGGCGCCTTATTACAGGATTTATCTATATTCTTTTTATGATGAAAAGGATGATATAAGTTCCGGGGTTCAGGGATTAAATAAGTTTTGCGAGGATATTCATTTATTTAAATTAGAAAAAAAAATGAAAATGGATATCTCCGACTTTTAAAAGATTGCCTGAGATACCCTCCTTCCTTTTTCAGCAGATTCAATTCCCCTGAGATTAACCAACAGATAGTCGCCCTGGCCGGGGAAATACCTGTTTCGGTAATGATGTATGACACCCAGCTAATGGGACAGCTTTTACTCTACAAGGACTTCAACGCTAAGAAAAAAATAATCGGCCTTTACGATATCTATGATGTTGCCTTGAGAAGAAACCTTATGGGGTACCAGCTGGGAATATATAAAGTAAAACATTTTCTAAACTGGTTAAAAACGGTTTTTTATGAGAAAAAAAATACGCAAATTTGACCTCGCGCTGGTTACCTCTCAAGTAGATAAAAATATCCTTGAAAAAAAAATTGAAAAACAAAATATATATGTACTGAAAAATGGAATGACAATCGAAAATATCCCCAAACCTCTCGGCGGCGGGAATAAAAATCAAATCCTGTTTGTAGGAAAATATGATTATGGGCCAAATCTGGAAGGTTTCTTCTTTTTTTACGAAAATATTTTCCCATTAATTAAAAAAAGATATCCCCATATAAAGCTTTGCGCGGTCGGGGGGAATCCCACCGAAACCA
Source organism: uncultured bacterium (assembly GCA_965367285.1). GTDB lineage: Bacteria > Nitrospinota > Nitrospinia > CAJXCL01 > CAJXCL01 > CAJXCL01. The sequence continues at coordinate 4,354 of CBDUII010000106.1, read as the reverse complement.
TGCTGGAAATAAGCAGGACGGATAAATCCGTCATTGTTACCGGTCTGGTGGAAGAAACTATTTTTTATTACAACTCTTCCAGTGTCGCCGTTGTTCCTCTTAAATCAGGAAGTGGGACTCGCTTTAAAATCTTGGAATCTTTCGCCTTTAAGGTGCCTGTAGTATCAACATCAATAGGATGTGAAGGTATTGATGTGGTAGATCGTAAACATTTACTCGTTGCTGATGAGCCAAAAATGTTTGCGGATGCTGTGGTTGAGCTTATTGAGAACCAGAGTTTGGTCCAAAAGATTTGTGAAAATGCCTTCCAATTAGTTTCTTCCCAATATTCGTGGGAAAGAATTATTAATAATTTTAAGAAAGAGATTGATGTTTTGCTTCAGTCATAGAATCTATGACACTTTGGTTGCATTTATTAAGAAAAAGATCAGAAAAGTTTACTACCGACCAGGAAAGGATTGATCAATGGATGGAATCAGCAAAAAATTCTGTGGAGTATGAAATATTTTTCATTAATCCTGGTTTTAATTTTCATCGCTTTATCAAAATATTATTTTCTAACTTTTTTTAAAATTTATTTTTCCTGTTTTAGCTTTTGGTATGATATCTATTAATGACATAACTCAAACTTTAAAAGCATTTATAGGATATAAACGCGCAAAAAGTTAACGGCATCGCACAGGATTTTCATGTTTATTGTAAATAAATCAAACAGATAGCATGGAATATAGAGATGTCCGTTGGTTTTACAGAGCGGAAGCTCATTTGATTTTCGGTCATCCATGACCTCAACCCTTCGAGTGGTTTTCCTTTGGAAACCGTCCAATTCGCCTTTTCACGCCGAATTGTGGTTGCGGCCCCTTGCATGCTTTATGAGATAATTGACTGTTATGTTTGGAAGTGAGAGATCTGTTCTTGAACACCGGCTGTTAAAATCTGTCTTTCTAAGGATTTTTGGAGAAGTTTACCTTGGAAGGAGGTTGAGATTTTTCCACTTTAGAAAAACCATTCAGTTTTTGCGACTCAACAATGCGGATATCCTGGATGCGGGATGCGGTCTCGGAGAATATTCCTTCTATTTATCGCGGAACTATCCTAACGCAAAAATTGTCGCGGTTGATATTAGCAAAGAGGATATTAACTCCTGCCTGGAAATTAAAGAGATCAAAAAGATAAATAATATAGAATTTAAAAAAGCAAGCCTGTCTGACTTAAAGAGTTCGGGGTTTTTTAATTTAATTTTTTGTGTTGATGTGATGGAACATGTCAAAGACGACAACAATATCTTTAAGCATTTTTTTAATGCCTTGAAAACTGATGGAACGCTTGTAATGCATTTCCCGAATTCGGGATATGATCCAAAACTCAGAAAGAGACTGAATTCTTTTTTCCCGAAATTAATGGCAGCCGGTATTTCTGAGATTGGACACGTGAGACATGGCTACAACCCTTCCGAAATAGAAAGCCTTTTAAGAACAATCGGATTCACGTCTATACAATTAAAATACACTTTTGGAGCATTGGGTTTTGCCGCGCATATTCTTTTTGAATTAGTCCGGGATAAGCATTTAATCATTTATATGTTTTTTTACCCGTTCATGCTGGTACTCGCGTATATGGACTTGTTGTTTGAAAATTCAACCGGTTCCGGTATCCTAATTATAGCCAAAAAATGAAGCCAATGAAAATTGCTTTTGCCCATTCTTTTGTATTCCTTTTTCCAAGAGGAATTGAGCGTTATACGATCAGTTTAGCCAGTTCACTTTCAAAGCAAGGAATAGATACTTCTATTGTCACCCTCAAAGAAAAAAAACCTATCAAATATCCTAAACTCTATGAATCTGTAAAAATATTCACTCTTTTTAAAACAAAATATTATGCTTCTATATTTTGCATTCCTTTGTACCTGAAAAACTTTTTATTGAACCGGTATGATATGATCTTCATCTACTTCCCTGATTTCGGTGAAGGAATTGCTGTTAAAATCATATCTCGCTTATTAAAAACCAATTATGGAATTGTATTTCATTTTCCTTATGAAGCATCACCCCAACGGTATGAAGAGTTTAAAAAATCAGGGCTTGTGGAAAAGACTTCTGTTCTTATTTCCGTTAGTAAATATATTCAAAAATCAGTAAAAAATTACTTTAATAGGGATAGTTATATTATACCGGACGGAGTTGATACTCATTGGTTTCATAAAAATCCAGCGGCGGGCCAAACCTTAAAAAATGAGTTGGGTATTAGGCAGAATGAAAAGATTATTCTTTCCATTGGGGCCCTGGAAGAAAGAAAAGGGTTCCAGTATATAATTCGTACCTTACCAAAAGTTCTAATAAAAGAGAAAGATATCAAACTTATTATAGTTGGAGAAGGGAACCATAAAGAAAAATTAATTAATTTAGCAAAGGAACTCGAAGTGTTGTTATACATTTTGTTTGTGGATAATTTTGAAAAAATGAATGCTGTCTACAATGTGGCCGATGTTTTCCTGCTTTTGTCTCAAAAAGAAGCTTTTGGAATGGTTGTTCTTGAAGCTATGGCTGTAGAACTCCCTGTTATTGTTTCGAAGGGTAGCGCTTTCCCTGAGTTTGTAGATGAATCCGTGGGAAAGCTCGTCAACGAGACGAATCCGGAAGAGGTCGCCGATGCAATATTGGAATTTATTAGTAATAAAGAAAATAGACTTAAGATAGGAAAAAATGCAAGGAAACGAGTAGTCGATAAATTTAGCTGGGATATGGTGGCAGAGAAATATATAAAAATATTATCTTTATTCCCATTACTCCTATGAAGGAATGCAGCACCGGTATCGTGAATTTGATTTTATGGGTATCGGAAGAAAAGCCAGAGGTCTTATAGCCCCAAGCCTGTATGTTGCGCGTCAAGTTGAAAGGTATTTTAAAAGCGACTGCAGCGTAATTCATTATGGAACCGACATAAATTACTTTACTCCTCCGGAATCTAAAGATGAGGCAAAAATAAAATCAGGGGACAAACCCGATGAAGCTATCATCCTTTCTGTGGCGGCCCTTGAGAAAAGAAAAGGCATTCAAAAAATAATAGATGCCCTACCGGAGATCATTAAACGGATAAGAAAAGTCAAATTTATTGTTCTTGGAGGCGGGGAGTACCGAAAACACCTCGAAGCAATGATTAAAAATAAAAAATTGGAAGAATATGTTTATCTGAAAGGAGAAGTCTCTTATGTTCGAGATTATTATCGGGCGGCCGACCTGTTTATATTATTGGCCGAATTTGAAGCAAACTCAATTGCGTGTTTCGAGGCCATGGCCTGTAGTCTTCCCATGATAACCAGCGAAGGAAGTTCATTTGGAGAATTTATAAAAAAAGACTTCGGTTTTATGGTGGATGGAGATGATACTGAAAGCACAGCCAAAACCATTTTAAAGGTATTGGAGGACAAAGATTTTCGGCTGGAAGCGGGAAAGTACGCCCGGGAATACGCTGTAAAAAACTTTAGCTGGGAAAAGGCAACTGAAGAACTTTGTAATTTATTTTTCTAACTTTAGAAAAGTTCAGTTTCGCAGATTAAGGGTGAGGAGTAATCGCGACAATAGTTATTTGTTTTCTTTTTGGGCCATAATACCAAAAAATTCTATAAGCTGCTGATGTTTTCTGCTGCGCATAAGCTTCAAAAACTTTTTCTCCATGTGGGCCTTTTAAGGATGTGAATTTATGGGTGTTAAGGGAGGGATGTCTTAAATTGGTTTCCATGAATCCAAAAGTCTTTTGTATTGCTTTCAGTACTATGGATTTGGCAGGGTTATTTTCAAGTTCTCTTAAATCTGAATCTGCTTGAGGCGTAAACAATAGCTCATGCATTTCTATTTAGCATACTTTGAAAATGATCCGCGTTTGAGGGATCCTTCTTGCGTCAATCCGGTTTTTACCTGTTTTAATGCACCCCTGTTTTTGTAAAGCCAAACCTCTGCTGCTGGTATTTCTATCATAGGTTCTAATATGATTTTATTATTTTTTTGGTAGGCTCTTACTGAACTAATGTTTTTATCATCAAGTACCTTGGAAAGACATATTCTTTTTCGTGAATCAACAGATAGCGTTACAGTTTTCAATTTTTCCTCCTGTTTTTGTTACTCACTGATAAAAAAAGTATAATAGATAATAGGTTTTATGTCAAATGGGAATACCCATTGTCTGTAACTTTTACTTAGCCTCAACCCTGAATGTATCATCTCTTAATCAAGTATTTGTTGGGGACAGTAAACCATTCTAATATTGAACATTATTTGGGGCCATTCGTGAAAATTCGTGGTTAATATAATGGACTGGATTTTTCAGACCAGTTTTCGCAAAATTCAAGTTACACTTT
>CBDUII010000105.1:0-7776 GCA_965367285.1 uncultured bacterium | reverse complement strand
CAACCGCAAACCACCAGGCTGAAACGGACATTGCCGGGCAGTTGCATGATCCCGCTGGGAACCCTTTAAAAGTTATAAGGGCTTCTATGGACAGGCCCAATATCAGTTTATCTGTTATTCACGTCAACGGCGCCGCTCAAAAGCTCGATGTGCTCAAAGCGCTTCTTACTAAACTGGAAGGATGCGGCATTCTTTACTGCGCGACAAGAGAACAGACCGAACTGACAGCCGGATTTCTCAAACACCACAACATGAATGTCGTGCCCTATCACGCGGGTTATGACCCGGAGCGAAAACGCAGTCTGCAGCAGGAGTTTATCAAAGGAACTTACCGGGCTATCGCGTCCACCAATGCCCTTGGTATGGGGATCGACAAGCCCGATATTCGCTTTATCATTCATGTGGATGTGCCCGGGTCCATTACAGCCTATTACCAGGAAGTAGGGCGCGCGGGTCGTGACGGCAAACCCGCAAAGGGTATTTTGCTCTATGATCCGGAAGACCGATGTGTTCAGGATTATTTCATTCGATCCGCTTTACCGGGGATAGAGGATTTTGAAAAGGTTCTTCAAAGTATCAGATCGGACGAAGAGGGAGTATTACCAACATTAGCCGGAATTAAAGTAAGAAGCGGACTACATCCTACCCGCGTAACTGTGATTATCGCGGAACTGATGGAACAGGGCCTGATTCAAGAAAAACTGGTTAATAAAAAACAGGTCTATGAAAAAACCGGCAAAGAGACTATGCCGGATCTTGCCCGTTATAAAACCCGGCAAACTGTCCGGAACAAAGAACTGGAGGTCATGCTTCGATACGGAGCGGAAGAAGTGGACTGCCTGATGCATTCGCTTCGCACCGTGTTGGGAGACGAGAGCTCCAATCACTGCGGCCATTGCAGCATTTGCCGGCCTGAGTACCGGCCTTTAGAAACCGACATCGCGGAAAAAGCCGAAACCGGGGAATGGTTAATCAACCGGGACGTGATTATTCCCGCGACAAAAATCCCGAAAATGTCGGAAGGCATTGCCGTTATGAACGGCAGCCTTCGCGCTTCAATGTTTGTGCAGTTTATGAAGCGGCGCGCCCTGAGTAAAAATGAGGAGAAAATTGAAACCCTGCACCGGGAGTTACAATCCATGCTGCTAAAAAAAATCGCCCGGCTCAAGAATTTGCATCGCTTCTGCGCTGTTGCACCGATTCCATCCAGGACATGGCTCCAGCGGGAATTTACCGCGAATCTTATTGGGAAAGAACTCGGCGTTCCGGTCTGTTTTGAGATGCTCGAATGGGATCAAGTTCCAAAATCACGGCAGGGAGAGCTTTTGAACAATGATCAGCGAAAAGAAAACGTAAACGGCAAAATGAAGACAGGAAAAAACAAGCTGAAAAACAACAGCGGCGCGATTCTTATTCTCGATGATTATATCGGGTCCGCGGCCACTCTTAAAGAAGCTGTAAGAACCCTTCGAAAACAGGGAAATTTTAAAAACGGAATTATCCCCCTGACCATAGCACGTGTCCAATGGCGTCTCGGCGCCACCGGTATGGTGTAAGGCCAGCGTATAGGAATTTCAAATACATAATGCGGCAAGCCGCAACAAAAAGTGATTTAGGCGCTGTTTGGTTGTTATTTTTACAGCGCCTTATGCAAAGCTCAACACAAAGTCACCAAGACACTAAGAAAAACAAAAACCTTTTTTAGACAGGATTAACAGGATGGACTGGATATTTATAAAATCCAGTAAATCCCGTCTAAGAATTCAAGTCTTTTCTTAGTGTCTTTCTGTCTTCGTGGCTAAAACAAGGTTGTTGTTTTGGATATTTCAGGAGGTCGGTTATCGGTCAGACACTATATATGAATTGCCCGGTTTCCAGTAGCCGCGAGACAGGCTTCTTTAAAAGCTTCTGCATAAGTAGGATGTGCATGAGAAATTCTTGCAATGTCTTCCGCGCTGGCTCTGAACTCCAGGGCTGTAACGGCCTCTGCGATTAAATCAGTCGCCCTGGCGCCAATTATATGTACGCCAAGGATTTCATCAGAATTTTTATCAACCAATACTTTAACAAAACCATCTGTTTCATTGGAAGCCCTTGCCCTTCCGAGAGCTTTTAAGGGAAACATACCGGTTTTGTAATCTATGTCAGTGCTTTTGAGCCTTTCTTCCGTGTATCCAACGCCGGCCACTTCCGGAGATGTATAAACAACACCGGGAATTGCCATATAATTGATATCAGGTTTTTGTCCGGCAATTTTTTCAGCCACAAATATCCCTTCTTCAGATGCTTTATGAGCCAACATTGCGCCTCCAATAACATCTCCTATAGCGTATATATTCGGATTGGATGTTTCCAGGTTATCGTTAACAATAATATATTCTTTCTCATTAACGGCAACCCTCGCGTTTTTCAATTCTAATTTTTCTATGCATGGTTTTCTGCCGACAGCCACTAAACAGTAATCTCCTGTGAACTTAATTTCTTCCTCTCGTTTGTTTTGCGTTGTAACCGTAACCTTGTTATGGCTATTGACAACAGCACTCTTGACTTTATGGCCAAGATAAAATTCCATACCTATTTTTTTCAGCGACTTTTCCAGTTCCTTCCCAAGGGTTCTGTCCATGCTGCAAATAATGGAGTCCATAAATTCAATGATTTTAATGTTGGTTCCCATCCTGGCAAAAACCGATCCTAATTCCAGGCCTATGGCGCCCCCTCCAATAATTATCATCTGCAGGGGTATTTTTTTCAGGGAAAGAGCTTCTGTGGAAGTAATAATCTTTTTCTTGTCAATTACTACGTTGGGAATGGAGGAAGGCTTGGAACCTGTGGCAATGATTGTTTTTCCAGCTTCAATTCTTTTATTTGAGCCGTCCGATACTGTAATTTCAATAGTATGCGGATTAAGAAAAGACCCTTGTCCGTGAAAGGTATCAACTTTGTTTTTGGACATTAAGGATTTGATTCCCTCGCAGGTTTTGGAAACTAATTCATCTTTCCGTTTCATCATGCGGGACAGGCTGACTTTCAGCCCTTCAACCGTTATCCCGTGTGTTTTGAAATTTGTGAGGGCGTTATAATAATGCTCTGAAGAATCCAGCAAGGCTTTGGATGGGATACATCCTGCATTCAGACATGTTCCTCCTAAAGCCGGGTATCTTTCTATGATAGCGGTTTTCATCCCAAGCTGGGAGCAGCGGATTGCAGCTACATATCCACCCGGGCCGGAACCAATAATTGCTATGTCATATTTCATAAAGCAGCCAAGGGGCTGCAACCAAATAGGGCTGCCGCCCTGGAGTACTAACGAAAAAAATTTCCCCAAAAATAAGTTTTTACAGAGTAATATTATAAAATATAATTTTTTGACGGGATAACAGGATGAACAAGATAAAATATCCTGTCTATCTTGTTAATCCCGTCAAAAATAGCCTTAATTCAAAAAAACTGTTACACTCCTATTAGCAACCGCATGGGGTCTTCCAGTAATTCTTTTGTTTTTACCAGAAAGCCCACTGATTCCCGTCCGTCAATAATGCGATGGTCATAGGAAAGCGCGACATACATCATCGGTCGGATTTCCACCTTCTCGTCAATAGCAACAGGGCGTCGAATAATATTATGCATCCCGAGAATAGCGCTCTGGGGTGGGTTTAAAATTGGGGTGGACATCATGGAGCCAAAGATTCCACCGTTCGTAATAGTAAACGTTCCACCTGTCATTTCTTCTATGCTCAATTGATTATTGCGCGCTTTTTCCGCTAAATAGATGATTGCCGATTCTATTTGAGCGAACATCATGTTTTCCGCGTTTCTGATTACCGGAACTACCAATCCTTTTGGCGCGCTAACCGCGATTCCTATATCCACATAGTCATGGTAAACAATTTCCCCATCCTCAATCATTGCGTTGATTCCCTGGAAGTTCTTCATGGCTTCAATTACCGCCCTGACAAAAAAAGACATAAACCCCAATTTAACGTTATAGGTCTCTTTGAATTTTTCTTTGTACTGAGAGCGTATTTCTATAATTCTGCTCATATCTACTTCATTAAAAGTAGTCAACATGGCTGTCTCATTTTTTACAGCAACCATTCGTTCGGAGATTTTTTTTCTCAAATGGGACATCTTCTCTCTTCTTATGGTTCGGCAGGTGGCAGACCTATTCTTTTTTTCAAGAGAGTTCGGCATTATTGGCATTTTTTTTATGGGGGTTGGAGGAGTCTGTAGTTTTTCCAGCACATCTCCTTTGGTTATTCTTCTGGCTTTACCTGTTCCATTGATTTCTTCAGGTTTAATTCCCTGCTCGGTCATAATTTTTTTTGCGGCTATAGACGGATGACCCTCCGGATAAGAAGGAGGTTTATCTGTCTCCGGTTGTGGATGTGTAGTTTGCAAAACCTTGTCAGAAGTTTCCTCTGTCCCTGTCGCAGGAGCGGTTACACTTGTATCTATCGTGCAAATGACTTTACCTACCTTTACTGTTTCTTCAACCGGAGAAAGAATTTTTAATATTCCGTCACTTTCAGCACAAAGAGAGAGAGTTGCTTTATCACTTTCCACCTCGCACAGCGCTTCATCTTTTTTTACGAAATCTCCGCTGTCTTTTAACCAGCGGGATATTTCGACTTCGGAAATCGACTCACCCGGACTGGGAACTTTAATTTCAACAAGCATAATATTTTGGTCATCGGACATTAGTCATTGGTGAATAACAAATGACTAATGAAATGCCATTTCAATAATATGTTTTTGCACGACATTGTGCTGTTTAATAAATCCGGTTGCGGGAGTATTGCTTTCTTTGCGAGAAATAACTTCAAGTGGAACCCATGTAAGTTTACGCGATAGAAAAGGCCAGACTCCCATGTTTTCAGGTTCTTCCTGAACCCAAACCCATTGTTTGGCTGGTTTGTATTTTTTTATGATTTTTTTCAACTGGTCTACCGGCACCGGATATATCTGTTCGATGCGGATAATTGCTATATCATTGCGCCCTGTTTTTTGCTGCCTTTCCAATAGATCGAAATATATTTTTCCGGAACAGAATAAAATCTTTTTAACCGATTTTGCGTTAGCATTGCCATCATCCAGTACTTCAGAAAAGCGTTTTCCTTCAGTGAAATCTCTCAAAGGACTTGTACATAAAGGATGCCGAAGAAGGCTTTTGGGAGTTATCATAATCAGAGGTATTCTGAAAGGGCGAATGATTTGCCGCCTCAGGAGATGAAACAGGTTGGCTGGTGTGGTACAGTTTACCACCTGCATGTTATTGTCCGAGCATAATCCTAAAAAACGCTCCAGCCGGGCGGAAGAATGTTCGGGTCCCTGTCCTTCATAACCGTGCGGTAAAAAAAGTACCAGACCGTTCATTCTCTGCCACTTGGTTTCCGAACAGCTCAAAAATTGATCGATAATGATCTGAGCTCCATTCGCAAAATCGCCGAACTGGGCTTCCCATATCGTTAACCCGCGTGGAAATGCCATAGCATATCCGAATTCAAATCCCAACACGCCGTATTCAGAAAGAAGGGAATTATAGATAGAAAATTCAGCTTGGTTATTATTGATATGCTGCAGAGGCGTATATTTTTCTTCAGAATCTTCAAGCTTGATCACGGCATGCCGATGCGAAAATGTCCCGCGTTCAACATCCTGGCCGCTGATTCTTACAGGAACTCCTTCACTCAGCAATGTTCCATAAGCCAGTAACTCACCCATAGCCCAGTCCAGTTTTTTTGTTTTAAAAACCATTTTCTTTCGATTTTCAAAGAGCTTTTTAATTTTTGTGAAAAATTTCAGGTTGGATGGAAGATCAGTGATTTTATCGGCAATAGCGGTCAGGTCTTGTATTTTAACGCCTGTTTTTGGTGAAATTTGAAAGTCTTTTTCCAATGCCAGCCGGAACCCTTTCCAGGCGCCTTCGAGGAATGAATGAACCCGGGCTGTTTCTTTTTCCTTTGCTTCATCAAATCTTTCTTGCAGCATCAGTTTGAATTCCTGCTCCATTTGCCTTGCCAGGTCTGCCTCAACGCTCCCCGCTTCAATTAATTTTTGCTTATAAATTTCCCTCGGGTTGGGATGTTGGGCGATTATTTTGTACAGTAATGGTTGTGTAAAACGAGGCTCATCCGCTTCATTGTGTCCGTGTTTTCTGTAACAGACGATATCAATAAATACATCCCTGTGAAATTTTTGCCTGAATTCCATCGCCAGTTTAACGACGTATACCACAGCCTCCGCGTCATCGCCATTTACATGAAAAACAGGAGAGACTGTTACTTTAGCAATGTCCGTACAGTAAGCGCTGGACCGGGCGTCCTTGCAATCCGTGGTAAATCCGATCTGATTGTTTAACACCACATGGACAGTCCCGCCGGTAAGGTAACCTTTCAGCATGGACATTTGCGAAACTTCATAAACGATTCCCTGTCCCGCGATAGATGCGTCTCCATGAATGAGAATGGGGGTGATTTTATTAAAATCCCCTCCGTAGCGATGATTAATTTTTGCCCGGACAATGCCTTGAACGACAGGATTTACGGCTTCGAGGTGAGAGGGATTTGGCGTCAGGCTTAAATGCACCTTTTTACCGTTGCCTGTGGTCTTTTTGCTTGAGTAACTCATGTGATATTTCACATCCCCCTCAAAAACAGCATCCGCGTATCCCTTGCCTTCAAATTCCGTAAAAATACTCTCATAAGTCTTATTTAAAATGTTAGCCAGCACATTCAGACGTCCACGATGCGCCATACCCATGACAAATTCTTCTATGCCCGCTTCCGCCCCTTTTTCAACAATGGCGTCTAAGGCAGGTATAATAGCTTCCGCTCCTTCCAGGGAAAATCGTTTTTGGCCGACAAATTTGGTGTGTAGAAAATTTTCAAAAACAACAGCCTGGTTTATTTTATGGAGGATATGTTTTTTTTCTTCAATAGTGAAATCCGGGGTATTTCTGCAGGATTCCATTCTATGTTGCAGCCATTCTACAGCCTCTAAATCATCTATGAATTTGTATTCCACTCCTATTGAACCGCAATAGGTTTGCTCGAAATGGTTTATAATCTCTCTGAGACTAACGGGTCCCAGTCCTATTCTCGCGCCTGTTTGAAATTTCTTATCTAAATCGGTTTCATCCAGGCCAAATTTATCAAGCTCAAATAGATTTTCTTTTTTCTCCCTTTCTTCTAAAGGATTGGTTTTGGCAATCAAATGACCTTTTTGCCTGTAGGCTCCCATCAGGTTAATTACATTGAGTTCTTTATTAAACTTTTCCGGGTATTCTGCTTTTGACTCCTGTTTTTTTAAAGACAATTGAGAGAAGTCAAGTCCTTCAAAAAACATTCTCCAGCCAAAATCGATCGAACTTGGATCGTTTTTGTATTTTGAGTACAAATCTTCAACAACAGCATTTTCTGCATTGGTTATGTAAGAGAAAGCGTTCATGGCTATTAAATAAGACCGTCCAAAAATGGAAAAGATGCAAGGAATGGTTCTTCTATCTCTAACCGGGTCTGATTTAATTGTACGGGAATTTCCATTTTTAATGCTAAGAACTTTAGATTCCCGCTTTCGCGGGAATGACAAAAGACGATGCGGGAATGACAAAAAGCGAAGGATTGTCATTCCAAGGCACCTCTACAGGTCATTCCCTAAACCACAACATGTCATTCCCGCACGTTCCCCGCTTAAAGCGTGCGAGGACAAGTTTTAGCGGGAATCCAGAAATTCCCGACCTCCAATATAATAAAATGATTTCCTCGATTTTTTAAGAAT
>CBDUII010000104.1:0-7778 GCA_965367285.1 uncultured bacterium | reverse complement strand
AATAACCACTGACCAATGACTAATTCCCCATGCGACATATTAAAAGGTATAAATTATGTTTAATGGAAAAACTATTCTTATAACAGGCGGTACAGGTTCTCTCGGAAACAAACTTGTTCAAATTATTTTGAGCGAGTTTAAACCTAAAAAACTTATCATATTCAGCAGAGATGAGTTGAAGCAGTATGACATGCTACAAAAGTGGAATGAAAAAGAATTTCCCTGCATGAGATATATGCTTGGCGACGTACGAGACAAAGATAGGGTAGTCGATGCGTTTTCTGATGTGGATTACGTTATTCATGCCGCAGCTCTTAAACAGGTGCCGATGTCGGAATATAATCCGTTAGAATGTATTAAAACTAATATTAACGGCGCTATAAATATTATCAATGCGGCCACCCATTGCGGGGTAAAAAAAGTAGTCGCCCTTTCATCTGATAAAGCATGTAGTCCTATTAATCTCTATGGCGCTACAAAGCTTTGTTCCGATAAACTGATTAACTTCCGCAAGCATACATACCAAGTCTGATGAAACCCGGTTTTGTGTCGTTCGATATGGAAATGTAATAGGAAGCAGAGGGTCTGTTTTACCTTTATTTAGAAACAAAATGAAAACTGGAGTTATTCCGATTACCGACCCCAATATGACGCGATTTTGGCTCACTCTTGACCAGAGCGCACGTTTTTGTCTGCATGGCTTTGGAAAAAACTATTGGAAGTGAAATTTTTGTTCCAAAAATACCTTCCATGAAGATTACTGAATTAGCAAAAGCGATAGCCCCGGAATGCAGGCATGAAATTACTGGAATACGTCCTGGAGAAAAAATACATGAGGTCATGATTGGAATTGACGACGCAAGAGATACTGCTGAATTTGAGAATTATTATGCCATACTGCCCCAGCATGGCGTTTACCCTGAATTGTTAAAAAAACAAGAACTAAAGATGTGCCCCGACGGTTTTGAATATAACTCAAAAACAAATCCTTGGTTTCTAACAATTGAAGAACTGAGAGAGATGATTATAGATGCACCGGTCTTATAAACCACAAAGAAAAATATTTGATCAGCAATTCGTGGCTAAAAAATAAACAGCATAAGGAGTTTTAAAAGCCAACTTTTTTCTTGGGCTTAAATTTAATCTATTCGTAACATAATCGTCCTCTTCTTTTGTCACCCTGGAGAGGCCGGTTTTTTGGGAAAGTACTCATAAATGTGTTTAATCAGAATCACCGCATACGAACAGGAAATGATAAAATCGCTCGTAAAAAAACATTTTGGCATAAATACGGATGTTTATATCTTTGGTTCAAGGGTGGACAAGAACAAAAAAGGCGGAGATATAGATTTGTACATAACTACTGAAATGCCGATATCTGAAATCGTAAAGAGTAAAATAAGCCTTCTGGTGGACTTGGAAAAAACCATCGGTGAACAAAAAATAGACATAGTCGTCAACAATCACTCAAAACAAAACCCTATTTATGAAATAGCGGAAAATCAGGGGGTGAAACTGTGAGTGATTATAAAGCATTGAAATTATTAGGGGCGTTGGCGGAATGTACACGGCACAGCCAAAGGATGCTCAGTGCACATAAGAAGGTTGCTCCCATCTTCCCTCTGGATGTAAATAGGTATCGCACTTTGACTGATGACGAAATAGAGCATTTAGATCAGATGATATATCGGTTTTCAAAAATGCAGGACTCAATAGGAGAGAGGCTGTTTAAAGCGGTTCTGATATTTTTGGAAGAGGACATAAAAAACAAACCGTTTCTTGATATTTTAAATAAGCTCGAACAGCTTGAGGTTATACCGAGCAAAGATGAATGGTTAAGGCTGCGAAAATTAAGAAATGAATTGGCTCACGAATACAGCAATGAAGACGAGGAAAACGTCGCTGTTTTGAATATGCTGGTTGGTGAAATAAAAGCCATAAACAGTATTTATTCTGGTGTAAAAAATTATTATGAAATAAACATAAGCAAAAAAATAGACGATAAACTGAAATTACAATTCAAACTTGATGGGAACGGTAATAACTTATAGGCGGCAACCGGGAAGCCGAAAGCTCCCTTGCTTACTTGACCATTGGGGTGAAGCTCTGTTTATCTTTTTCAATGTTAACCAAACACAACCAAAAGACCCGGGATTTTTTCTAACAGCCTGTTCTGGCATACTTACTACTGTGAACTTCGATGGATAAACATAACAACCTGCTGAAAAAAATAAAAACCAAAAATGCCAATATCGGAATTATAGGTCTTGGCTATGTGGGACTACCCCTTGTCATTGAGTTTGCTGAAGCGGGGTTTTCTGTCACAGGCTCTGATTTGGATGAAAAAAAAGTCCAATCTCTAAAAGATGGGAACTCTTATATCAGCCACATTCCCAGTCGGGAAATTGCAGATATCATAAAGTCTGATGGCACACGAGGCAGATTTACTCCAACAACCGATTTTTCCCTATTGGCTGATATGGAATGTATTATTATCTGCGTTCCGACGCCCCTTAATAAATATCGCGAACCTGACCTGTCTTATGTTTTTGAAACCACGAAAACTATTACAAAGCATCTTGTAGAAGGACAGCTTATTGTTCTTGAGTCGACCACTTACCCTGGAACTACAGATCAGGATATGTTGCCCATACTTGAGACGTCAGGTTTTAAAGCCGGCAAAGATTTTTTCCTTGCCTATTCTCCAGAAAGAGAAGATCCAAGCAATAAAAACTTCTCAACAAGAAATATCCCTAAAGTTGTTGGAGGGTTAACAAAAAGCTGTCTTTCCATAGCTACCGCCCTTTATGATTCCATAATAACCGAAACAGTGCCAGTCTCGACGACAAAGGTTGCGGAAGCGAGCAAATTGCTCGAAAACATCTATAGGTCGGTCAATATCGCACTAATTAATGAACTTAAGATGCTTTTTGACAAAATGGATATCGATATATGGGAAGTGATTGAAGCGGCAAAAACAAAACCGTTCGGATTTCAGCCATTTTATCCGGGGCCGGGACTGGGAGGCCATTGTATCCCGATCGATCCTTTTTATTTGACATGGAAGGCTAAGGAGTATGACTTCTCCACACGATTTATAGAACTGGCGGGAGAAATTAACACTTCCATGCCCTATTATATAATCGAAAGACTACAGTTTGTACTAAATGGTAAAAATAAAAATATTAACAACTCAACTATTCTTATTTTAGGAGTAGCGTACAAAAAAAATATTGATGATCAAAGAGAATCCCCGGCATTAAAAATAATGAACATCTTAAAAAAGTTAGGGGCTAATATAAAATATAATGACCCTTATATTGCTGTGTGTAGCAAATATCGAAATTATCCTGATATGAACTTAAAATCCATTGAGGTTACTAAAGATTTATTAACAAACGTTGATATGGTTTTGTTGCTGGCCGATCATGATAATTTCGATTATGCCTTTATAGAAAAACACGCTCAGTGCATTGTTGATACAAGAAACGCCTTCAGAAAGAACGGGATTAACAGTGACAAGATCTTTATGGCATAAGGATTATTAACAAAAGAGATAATTTTATTGATTTAATAATGGGGAGAAAAAAATGATTCCATTCATTGCTCTTGATGAACAATATAAGCGGCTAAAGTCTTCCATTGACAGCAGAATCCAAAAGGTTTTAGATCACGGGAAATATATAATGGGACCGGAAGTAGCGGAACTTGAGTCTGTTCTGGCCGATTTCGTAGGTGTAAAACATGTTATCGGATGCTCCAGCGGAACGGACGGACTTCTCATGGCCCTGATGGCATGGGAAATTGGCCCTGGCGATGCAGTATTTACCACGCCATTTACTTTTATCTCAACAGCCGAGGTGGTTTCCCTTTTGGGAGCTACCCCGGTTTTTGTTGATATCGATCCTAAAACCTATAACATGGATCCGCAATTACTGGAATCAACTATTGAAAAAACCTTGAAGGAAGAAAAATTAAACCCAAAAGCCATTATTCCGGTAGACCTGTTTGGTCTGCCGGCAGACTATGATGAGATTAAAATAATTGCAAAAAAATATAACTTAAAGACGCTTGAAGACGCTGCGCAAAGCTTTGGCGCGAGTTATAAAGGAAAACGCGCTTGTAGTTTGGGGGATGCCGCTGTTACTTCTTTTTTCCCTGCAAAGCCAATGGGATGTTACGGGGATGGCGGAGCTGTTTTTACCAATAATGACGGTATGGCAGTCGATATTCGCTCCATCCGTGTGCATGGCAAAGGATCGAATAAATATGATAATATTCGCATTGGTTTAAATGGGAGGTTGGACACTATTCAAGCAGCGGTAGTGCTTGCAAAAATGGCCGTATTTGAGGATGAGATCAATGCCAGAAATAAAGTCGCAGAGCAATATACGATGGGATTTAAAGATCAATTGATGACGCCGGAGATACCTGATGGATCTGTTTCTGTTTGGGCACAATATTCTGTCCAGGCAAGTTCCGCTTCAGAGAGGGCGTCCTTCATGAATAAATATAAAGATGCGGGTATTCCCACGGCCATATACTATCCAAAGCCACTTCACTTACAGCAGGCTTTTTCAAATTTGGGATATAAGGAAGGAGATTTCCCAGTATCGGAGGAAGTTAGCAAAAGGATATTCAGTTTGCCAATGCATCCTTATCTTTCCAGGGACGCCATAAATAGGATTACTTCAATATGAGCACAAAAAAAAATATTGCTGTTGTCGGCTGCGGATACTGGGGAAAGAACCTTGTTAGGAATTTCTACGATCTTGGCGCTCTCCGGGCTATTTGCGATAGTAGTCAAAACAATCTTGGTCAATTCAAGGAAAAATGCCCCGGCGTCCAGCTTGAATCCGATTACCAAAAATCCTGTCCGATCCGGAGATAAAAGGCGTTGTAATAGCAACTCCTGCTGAAATTCACTACCCAATGGCAAAGGCCGCCCTGGAAAAAGGGAAAGACGCTTATGTTGAAAAGCCTCTGGCTCTTGATATGGAACATGCCAATGAGCTACAGGAACTTGCGGAAAAAAATAAACGTATATTGATGGTAGGGCATATCCTGCACTATCATCCTGCTGTACAAAAAATTAAAGAGTTGATAAGCAATGGAGAATTAGGTCGAATCCAATACATTTATTCCAATCGGATAAGCCTCGGAAAGATTCGCCGGGAGGAAAATATTCTTTGGAGTTTTGCCCCGCATGACATTTCTTTAATAACTTCTATCCTTAAAGAGCTGCCTGAACAAGTCCACACCATGGGAGGAGCTTTTCTTCATGAGAAAATTGCGGATATTACCATGACTTCAATGAAATATGCGAGTGGCGTCCGCGCTCATATTTTTGTTTCCTGGCTCCATCCATTCAAAGAGCAAAGACTGGTAATTGTGGGCGATAAAAAAATGCTGGTTTTTAATGATGTAGAGCCAAAAGACAAAATCCTGATTTACCCCCATGAAATTGAGTGGAAAAATAATATGCCTGTCCCGGATAAAAAAGAAGCCATTTCGGTTCCTTTTGAATCTTTCGAGCCGTTAAAACAAGAATGCCTTGCCTTTCTAAATAGTATAGAAACCCGTGTCCCGCCGCTAACGGATGGAAAAGAAGGAATACGCACCCTGCAAATCCTAAAAGCCTGCCAGGGGTCTCTTGAACAAAATAAAATTATATTTCTTTCCCATAAACCAGAGACGAAAAACAAAGCAAATACATTTTTTTCTCACCCAACAGCCGTTATTGATAATGGGGCTAAAATTGGCAAGGGAACTAAAATCTGGCATTTTTCTCATATTATGAAAAATGCACAAATAGGTGGAAATTGTAACCTTGGCCAAAATGTTGTGGTATCTCCGAATGTTGTTCTTGGAAATAATGTAAAAATTCAGAACAACGTATCTGTCTATACCGGCTGTATCCTGGAAGACGATGTCTTCTGTGGACCATCCATGGTGTTCACGAATATCAACACGCCCAGAAGCCATATTGTCCGCCGCCATTTATACGAAAAAACACTGGTAAAAAAAGGCGCTGCCCTGGGCGCTAACAGCACAATAATTTGCGGGGTGACTATTGGAAAATACGCATTTGTCGGGGCGGGAGCCGTTGTCACTAAAGATATTCTGGATTATGCGCTTGTGATAGGCAATCCGGCCAGAATAAGCGGTTGGAGGTGTGATTGCGGCGGAGGTATTCAATTTGTCGAAAATAACGGAACTTGCAAAGAATGCAAAAAAAATTACGCTATGGAAAATGAAACAACCGTTTTACCGGAAGACTCTATAAAAACCAATTAAGAACATAGATTCTAATATTGATTAATGAATGGAACCACTGAATACACGGAAAACACTGAAAAAAATAAATGTTTTGTAATTGTTTTATAGCTTATAATATACGTATTGTTAAATATATGTATAACCCTTTCTAAGGAGGCTGCATTATGCCGCATGTCATTCCTTTTGATACCTACGAAAATGTTAAAAAGCTAAAGGCCGCAGGTTTCACCGAAGAACAAGCCGAAACACAGACCAAGATTATTGCTGAACTGGTTGAAGAACAATTAGTTACCAGGCAATATCTTGATGAGCGCCTCAAGGAGCTTGAATACAGGCTCGTTATACGTCTTGGCGGAATGATCGTAGTCGCCATCGGTGTGGTTGCAACGCTGGTTAAGATTCTATAGAACGATCACCTCTCCAAGCAAAAAAACCAGATTTAAAAATCATGTTCATTCAGTGATTGCGGCGGAGGTATTCAATTTGTCGAAAATAACGGAACTTGCAAAGAATGCAAAAAAAATTACGCTATGGAAAATGAAACAACCGTTTTACCGGAAGACTCCACAAAAACTAATTAAAAAAAATAAGTGACAGATATTTATCTTATTCGAACTAAACCATTGGTTGCAACTTTGGATTTACAAGACAAAAATCCAGTTCATCCTGTTAATCCCGTCAAAATAATATGCCTGAACTATTAAATTTTTCACTTGAGCTGTTCTTAAAATGAAAAATACTGTTTTGCTTTCATATCCGATTTGTCAAAATACCCCACTTTATGGTTCAACACCATTTGTAGCTATTAAATCATTTTCGTCATTGGCAAATGGAGATAGCGCAAACTCATCTGTTATAACGATTCACAACCATTCCGGCACTCATATAGATTGTCCGCGCCATTTTGTTTCCGATGGCAAATGCCTGACTGATTACGTACCTGATGATTTTTCATTTTATTCTCCTCTGGTTTTGGACATCCCTCTCAATGAAGGAGATTTGCTTTTACCAGAAAGCATTGAACAATATAAAGATGAATTATCTGAAGCAGATATTCTTTTAATCAGAACCGGTTTTTTTAAGTATAGGAGTGAGCAAAAATATAAAACCCATAATCCTGGAATATCAAAAGAAGCATTTCAATATCTAAGATCAAATTTTAAAGGACTAAATGACTATTGACCAATGACTAATAAACCATATAACAAATTGACCCCGAATCGGCAAGATAGCTTTTCCCTGACCAAACTTACAATTTGTATTAAAATATTATGTTGTGTAAATAAATACTTAATCAACAGAAAGACTGATCATGGGCTACTCTATTGTGGTTTTGCATTTCAAATTAGAGTTATATTCTAAAGATCATATCTTTTTTATTTTCAGTGAAATTTAAAAATCATTTTAGACGCCCATTTGTTATAAAAACCACTTAGCAGGAGGTAGAAATTTAAATGTCAAGAACAATATTAAAAAAGAAAACAGTAAAGGATTTAACC
>CBDUII010000103.1:0-7903 GCA_965367285.1 uncultured bacterium | reverse complement strand
GGATGGCCAGCAGGTAAGCCGAAATAATAACATGAAAACCATTGAAAATAAAAAAGGAATACTCTGTTATTTAGCAGCCCAAAAGCATTCATATCATTACGTAGAGAAGATACGGTATATAGCCGTACACGAGAAGAAGTGATAGAAATATCAGAAAAGAGATTTGTTATATAAAAAAACGGAGAGATATTATGGAACAATTTGTAGGAAATATGTGGTGGGGCTATATTCTTTTAGGTCTGATCAGCGGGATTATTAGCGGTACTCTTGGTGTGGGAGCCGGCATTGTCCTTGTTCCGTCATTGGTCTTTCTCTTTACCTTACCTCACAAAGTAGCCCAGGGAGTGTCCTTAGGAGTTATTGTCCCCATGGCTCTAGCGGGAACCATCAGTTATAAGCTTAATCCCGGAATTAACACTAATTTTGTCCTCATTGCTTTCATTGCTGCAGGCGGTGTAACAGGAGCCTTGCTCGGCGCTCAAATAGCTGATTGGGTTCCAAATCTAATCCTTCGCCGAGTATTTGCTGTATTAATTATTTTTGTGGGCGTTAAGATGCTAATGGAAAAATAAATAGATCAACCAACAGGAGAAGAAAATGATTAAAAGGAAAAGAAAATCGGCAGACTCTATTTCGAGCAACTGGTAAAAGACGTCCCAGATATTCTAGATAGTATGTATCGCGGAACCGACAGGATTAAAAACATAGTGTCTAACCTGAAAAGTTTTTCCCGAAAGGATGCGGAAGTATTTACTAAAGAAAAAATTGGACTTGAAAATGTGATTAAAGAATCTGTATCACTTGTCCATGGGCAGATTAAAAACAAAATGAAAGTAATAAATAACATAGAAAAAAATTTACCCTGTCTTTCAGGAAATGCTCGCCGCCTGGACCAGGTATTTGTCAACCTGTTTCTGAATTCTTTTGACGCCGGCGCGACTGAGTTAACTATTAGCTCTAAAAAAGAATTCAATAATATTGTTATAGAAGTCCATGATAATGGATCAGGCATACCCAAAGACAGGATCGAAAAAATATTCGACCCCTTCTTTACCACCAAAGGGATGGATGGAACCGGTCTCGGACTTTCTATTAGTTTCGGTATTGTTAAGGAACATAACGGAAGCATCCATGTATCCAGTGAACATGGGAAAGGAACTACTTTTGCAATCAAATTGCCTTATGAAGCAAAAACTATACTGGTTGTGGATGATGATCTAATTATTCTTGACATAGTTGAAAAAGTTTTGTTAGCAAGCGGTTTTTTAGTGGAATTGGCTACTAATGGTAAAAAAGCAGTGGAAAAGATGAAAAACATTGAGCCATGCCTTATCCTGACAGATATTCACATGCCTGAAATGGATGGATTTGAACTTATTGACTGGCTTAGAAAGGATGAGAAGTATAATAAAATACCGGTTCTGGTGATGACAGGTGTTGAAAAAGAGATAAAAAAAATTGACTCTTTTACAATTTCCGATTATATCGTAAAACCGTTTTCTACAAAGATCTTAGCCAATACAATTAGAAGCATGCTTGAAGAAAAGTGACAAGTTAGATTCCCGCTTTTTTAACGCCTTCGGCGGACAAAACAAACAATTTAGAATTTGTGTTGGATTTGGTATATCTAATTAACACCTCGATTTATCGAGGTGTTTGAGGAACATCCCGGACTGAAACTGTTTTAACAGTTTTCTCATTCCACAGACAATGCCGGTGTGAAGGAAGCAGGAATAAACCGTTGAAACGGTTAGTGGTGTTGGGTGGTCAACACACCCGGCTAAAGCAGGGTGATAATGAGAGATGCATGGCAGCAAACTGCTGACACAGGGCGGCCAGGGGGCCACAACCAAATGGGTTTCCGCCCCATCTGCCAGCAAAAATTGTGCTAAAATAACATAATTTTATGAGTTTGTAATACAGGGTGTTTTAATTAATTTTTTTAAAGTAGGAGTGAAAGGGTGAATATAAAAAATATGTCCTTAAGCGCCAAACTGTTTTTTGTCATAGCCTTTGGTGCGGCAGTTATGATCATTGTTGGAGCGGTTGCTATACAAAACTTTAACTCAGTGAAAGGCGAGTGGTTGTCTTTTCTTAAAGTGGTCAAGACCAAGCAGGACCGTTTAACCAGTATCCGGTCACAGATGGGATACGGCGGGGCTATTCATAAATTCAAGAACTATGTTCTGCGCAACAGACAAAAAGATCATGATAAATACATGACAAAAGCCGATGAGATAAAGAGCAGTGTTGCCGGATATCGATCAGCAGGGTTTCTCTCTCCGAATGAAACAACGTCTTTGGAAAAAGTTGAGGAAATGGTGGAAGCTTATCGCGACGCGACCTTAAAAGCCAAACAACTTATAGGTGAAGGCAAAACCATAAAAGAAATCGACAGTGCAATTAAAATCAATGACAATCCATCTCTGGACGCCCTTTCCACTCTTTCCAAAGAGCTGGATCTGGCAACAAAGGCCAGAACAGAAGCGTTGAGTAACAGGATTGGCAATGTGGTTATAACTTTAATGACGCTCATTCCAATCGCTATTATTCTTTTTGTTGTATCAGCCTTTTTGATTTCACGTTCCATCACCAGACCAATCAACGGAATTATTGATGACCTTTCAGAGGGCTCGCATCAAGTATCTTCTGCTTCAACTCAAATTTCTTCTTCCAGCCAGAATATGGCCTCGGGCGCCACGGAACAGGCGTAGTCATTAGAACAAACCTCATCGGCTTTAGAAGAACTTTCGTCCCAAACAAGCAAAAACGCTGAAAATGCCACACAGGCAAATCAACTGTCATCACAGGCCACGGAAACCGCGAATAAAGGGAATAGTACAATAGAAAGAATGATAGCATCCATGAATGAAATGAACGAAAGCAGTAAAAAGATTTCAAAGATCATAAAAGTAATAGATGAAATTGCTTTTCAAACCAACCTGCTTGCTTTAAGTGCCGCGGTGGAAGCGGCACGGGCAGGAGAGCATGGAAAAGGATTCGCGGTGGTGGCGAAGAAGTGCGAAAAACCTGGCTCAAAGAAGCGCCAACGCGGCTAAAGACACTGCTGCTTTAATTGAAGACAGCATTAAAAAGACCGAGGAAGGTACTAAAATGGCGGCGGAGTCCGGTACAGTTTTAAAAGAGATTGTCGAAAATTCCGAAAAGGCGACTTCTATAATTGGTGAAATAGAAACGGCATCCAGGGAACAGGCAGAGGGGGTGGAACAGATAAATAAGGCTATGGCGGAAATGGATAAAATAACGCAATCTAATGCCGCTAACGCCGAAGAAACTGCTGCCGCATCCGAGGAAATGTCCGCTCAGTCACAAAGCCTGCTCGATCTCGTGGCGCAACTGAACGCGATAATTATGGGGCAGGCTGCAAGTGATGGCAATGGAGGAAGAAAGGCACCGCCGATTAAAGAGACCAAAAAACATCTTGTAATTCCGCAGGGAACGCCGCAAAAGCGTTTGGAAAAACTAAAGCCAACTACTGTGACCCCAAAAGACGTTATCCCAATGGACGATAGCGACTTTAAGGATTTTTAAAAAGTTTTGGAATTACCGGGCGATTTTGCTAAAGCGAAGCCTTGATATGAATGTTCATAGCAGCCAATCTTTTCTCTTTACCAGTGCTTACTGAAACGATTTTTATTCAATTACCACTCTGTTTTAAGATTTTTTCCCTCTTTTATTATATTGACGCAAATATTTTCATTACTCAAAGCGCGGAACATAACACAGTCCTTTTCCAGTGCGGCCGAAATAGCGTGGTCTGTCAGGGTTTTTTCCGTGGCCATATGACTGACAGCGTCAGCGGCAGTCTTTGTATAACCCAAATATGTAAAAAACGGAGGAAGAGAAAGCGCCGCACAACCGCTCAGCAAAAACATTGATAAAGATATGATTATCAATCTCTTAATCACGCTCTAACTCCTTGTTTTTCCTTAAAAAAAGTATATTTTTACAAATTATAGATCGCAAACAAAGTGCCAAGCTTGAGTTATCCATCCAAGATAATTATAGATTATTTGTAAGAATTTTGCAAATATATCTGTCTATTTTATTGGACATTATAAGATATTCATAGACATCTAAATTGTGACAGTTGTAATCTCATTTTAGCAGTAATAATTTAAAACTATGATGATGTAATGCTAAAAAAGGAGCAGAAAAACATCTTCCGATAATTAGTAAAATAGAGGTAGTTTTTTTGCCGCAGAGTACACACTGAGTTCACAGCACAGCTGAGTATTAAGCGGTTATTTTTTAGCGGCTTTTTTGAACGCCGACTCTGTCGCAGTAATTATAAATAGGACAAATGCTGCAAAAAGGGGAAATGGGTTTGCAGAGGTTTTGTCCGAATGCGACCAGCAAGTCATTGTATATTATCCAGTGTTTTTGCGGCAGTTTTTTCCTTAGAGTAAATTCTGTTTTTTCCGGTGTAGTGGTTTTTATGTACCCCAAACGATTGCTGACGCGGTGGACATGGGTATCCACACAAATCCCGAGTTTGTTGTAACCTAATGTCACTACCAGGTTGGCAGTCTTACGTCCCACGCCTTTAAACTTCAAAAGCTCATCTATCTCATCAGGCACCCTGCTTTTATATTTATCGACCAAGATTCGGCATATAGATTTAATGTTTTTGGTTTTTGTTTTGTAAAATCCAACGGGATAAATTGTTTTTTCCAGGGTTCTGTCTTTTATTTTGAGCATTTCGGCGGGATTATCCGTTATTTTAAAAAGCCGGCGGGATGCCGCAGCAGTGGTGTCATCTTTGGTGCGAAGGCTCAATATGCAGGATATCAACACTTTGAATGGATCCCTTCCATCCTCAGCCACCTGGGTAACTATTGGAACCTTCCATCGTTTGATGGTTTTTTTTAGAATTTTTATTATTTCGTTTATGTTTTTATCTTTCATTTTTTTCAGGGATCAGGGGCCAGGGATCGGGGCACAGGTTTCTCCTATTGCTGATCCCTGACCCCCGTCAACCGTCAACTGTTTTTAAAGCAATTCATAATTATTATTTCTTCGCCGGGGGCTAAAATTAAGGTCTGTGATTAGTCTCTTAATATCCTCTTCTGACATCTGGAATGAAACCCCGGCAGCTTTAACTACGTTTTCTTCAAGCATGGTGCTTCCTATGTCATTCGCGCCAAACAGAAGAGCCATTTGCGCAATTTTTGCTCCCTGGGTAACCCAGGATGCCTGAATATTCTTGAAGTTGTCTAACACAATTCTGGAAACAGCTAATGTTTTGAGGTATTCATACCCTGAAACCGGTACGCGGTTCAGGTTAGTGTTTTTCGGTTGAAAAGGCCACGGTATAAAAGCAGTAAACCCTCCTGTTTTGTCCTGTAGTTCTCTTATTTTTAAAAGATGATCTACCCTGTCTTCAATTGTTTCAACATGACCGAACATCATGGTGGCGGACGATCGAATTCCCATCCCATGTGCTGTTTCCATTACATCAAGCCATTCCTGTGCAGTGCATTTGTTCGGGCTGATTTTCTCTCTTGTTCTATCCACCAATATTTCCGCGCCCCCGCCCGGTATTGTGCCCAGACCAGCTTTTTTCAGTCGTTTTAAAACCTCTTCAATTTTTAATTTGGAAAGTTTTGCGATATGAACTATCTCCGGAGGTGAAAAGGCATGGATATGGATATTGTAATTTTTTTTGATATATTTTAAGAGGTTTTCATAAAATTCTATTCCAAAATCAGGGTGCAGACCACCCTGCATTAATATCTGGATACCGCCTTGTTTGATAGTTTCTGAATTTTTTCCGGTTATTTCTTTTTCTGAAAGGACATAGGCTTCTGGATGATCATTCTTCCTTTAAAAAGCACAAAACAAACAGCCTGAAACGCAAATATTGGAATAATTTATATTCCTGTCAACAATGTATGTAATTATAGAATCCGGTTGTTTGTGATCTCTAATAGCATTGGCAGTGTTGCCTATAGAAAGGATATCCGGGGATTTAAATAGAAGGCAGGCGTCTTCTCTGTTGATTCTGTGGCCTTGCCGCGCTTTTTCGAGGATGGAGACTATCATTCACAGCTCAAATGGAACTACTCCCACTCTATTGTACTGGGTGGTTTGGATGAGATGTCGTAAACTACACGATTTACGCCTTTTACTTCGTTAATAATTCTGTTGGACATTTTTCCCAATAATTCATAAGGCAAGTGGACCCAGTCCGCTGTCATGCCGTCTTTACTGTTAACAGCTCGAATTCCAATGACATTCTCATAAGTTCTTCGGTCTCCCATAACACCGACTGTTTTTACGGGAAGGAGGACAGCGAAAGACTGCCAGATTTTTTCATACAACCCGGCTCCTTTTATCTCTTCTAAGATAATTGCGTCTGCTTTCCTTAAAAGCTCGAGTCGAGGGAGAGTAATTTCTCCCAAAATGCGAATAGCAAGCCCCGGACCGGGGAAAGGGTGACGGTACAATAAGGATTGAGGCATTTCAAGCTCTTTTCCAAGAAGACGCACTTCATCTTTAAAAAGTTCCCGAACCGGTTCTATTAATTTTAAATGCATTCGCTCTGGCAGGCCGCCTACATTGTGATGGCTTTTGATTACGGCGGACGGACCTTTAAAAGAAACAGATTCTATAACATCAGGGTACAGCGTGCCCTGCGCCAGGAAGTCTACTTTACCAATTTTTTTGGCTTCCTGTTCAAATATGGTGATGAATTCATTTCCGATAATCTTTCTCTTTTCTTCAGGATCTTCCACACCATTAAGACATTCGAGAAACCTTTTGCTCCCATCCACATGTATCAGGTTTATATGAAAATTATCTTTGAAAGTGACAACTACTTTTTCTGCTTCCCCTTTTCGGAGCAGGCCATTATCTACAAAGATACATGTTAGCCGGTCGCCGATGGCTTTATGAATTAAAACAGATACCACGGAAGAATCCACTCCGCCACTCAGAGCGGATAAGACTTTGCCGCCATTCACTCTCTTTTTTATATCTTGAACAGAGTATTCTATAAAAGATCCCATATCCCATGTCGCGGAGCACCCGCATATTTTGAAAATGAAATTCCTTAATATGTTCACCCCTTGCTCGGTATGGGCCACTTCCGGATGAAATTGTAGACCGTAAAAACGCCGTTTATCGTCTTCCATTACCGCATAAGGAGAATTGTTGGTTTGCGCGGTGGGGGTAAAACCTTCCGGCAATGATTCAATTCGATCCCCGTGACTCATCCAGACTTTGATTTCCTGCTTGAGATCTGAAAATAAAGGGGAGGAAGTTGAATGTTTTAAGACAGCCCTGCCGTATTCTCTTTTGGAAGACGAAGCTACTTTTCCTTTTAGGAGATACGCCATGAGCTGCATGCCATAGCAAATACCAAGAATCGGGATATTCAGATCAAAGATTTCCCGGGAGAAGAGAGGGGCATTTTCTTCATAAACACTGTACGGACCACCGGAAAGAATGATCCCTTTTGGGTTGCATGACTTAATCTTTTCAAAAGAAACATTGCAGGGAAATATTTCGCAATAAACTTTTTGTTCTCTGATTTTCCTTGCTATCAACTGGGTATACTGAGAGCCAAAGTCGAGGATAATAATTTTTTCCAGATGTATATCTTGCATTACATTTGTCATTATACCTGCAATTTTTATCCAGTCAAATTCATATATTAATTTTGGTTGCGGTTTAGCCGCGTTATGTTATATTAAACGCATCTAATTCTTGAACTTAGATTTCCGCTTTCGCAGAGCTAAGCTAAGCTTTGCGGGAATGAAAATAGGAGCCAGCACACCTGTCATTCCCGACTTGATCAGAATTCAACTCTTCTCTGGTACCTGTAAACGGGCGAATATGCGAAGCAAACTACATAAACATTGATATTCCTTTCTATATT
>CBDUII010000102.1:0-7924 GCA_965367285.1 uncultured bacterium | reverse complement strand
ATCTTTTACAGTATTAATTTTTAATGTCCCGCAACTTTCTTAGGTGAGTTTCTTTTTTCTTGTTTATACCATTATCCAGTCTAAATTTTTTTGATAAGTAAACTACTGTAATTTCATTTAATCGCAATAAACCCGCAAAAATTCAAATACTGAAAGAAAGTTTCAACAACCTGGAAACCGCAATCATGAAGCATTTTTTTATTTTCTTCACAAGATAAAGGGAATAACGTTTTTTCAAGTGCCTTTTTCTTTTGTTTAATTTCCAGTCTGGAATACCTGTGTTCATGTATAAGAATTTCAATGTTTTGAGATTCCCGCTAAAGCGGGAATCTAACTTGATGATATAAAGATTTTTAGCAATCAGCCTTGTTTTTTTGTAATATGGAATTATAAGTTAAAATACAATCATTTAATTTAAAAATGTTATATATAATCCGAAAAGTAACTTTTAGCGCTGCCCACCGCCTGCATAATTCAAAACTTAGCGGTATGGAAAATAAAAATATTTATGGGGAGTGTAATAACCCAAACGGGCATGGCCACAACTATGTACTGGAAGTTACCGTCAGAGGCAATGTGCCTGATAAAACCGGAATGGTGATTGACCTGAAAGATTTAAAAAAAATTATTACAAAAAATATCATAGAAAAAGTAGATCATAAATTTCTCAATTCTGATGTGGATTTCATGCATGATATTATACCAACAGCGGAAAATTTAGTCGTGCAATTCTGGAAAATTCTCAAAAAAGTCCTGTCAGAAAACAATGCTGAATTATATGAATTAAAGCTTTACGAAACAGACAACAATATTGTTGTATATAGAGGAGATTAAGTTTTTTTGGGACGCTGATGGACGCTGATTTTTTATGATTTCGATGGTCATATTTAATCAGTACAAATCTGTGTCAAATTAAGATTTTTTAGAAAAATGGATTTTTTAGAAAACAAAGTTGTCTGGGTAACAGGCGCGGGACGTGGTATTGGGAGAGCCATTGCAGAAGCTTTTGGAAAAGAAAAAGCTGTTCTCGCCTTATCTTCTCGAACTGCTGATGAAATTAAATCCGTTGCGGAATCCATCAGTAAAAATGGGGGCAAGGCATGTCCGTTTCCATGTGACGTCTCTTCTGAAGCTGATGTGAATAGCACGGTAAATAAAATAGAAAAAACATTAGGCAATATTAATATTTTGATAAACAATGCCGGTGTGGTCAGGTTTATGCCCCTTGTGGAAACTTCCGTGGAAGATTTCGACCTGATGATTAATATAAATCTTAAAGGCGCTTTTTTATGCACTAAAGCGGTTTTGCCTTCCATGATCGAAAAAAGAGATGGACATATCATAAATATTGTTTCTGTGGCAGGCATACAGCCGTTTAGCGGCTCCTCGGCATATTGCGCTTCTAAATACGGCATGATGGGCCTTACTGCTGTAACAAGAGAGGAAGCAAGAGAATATAACATAAAAGTAACGGCCATACTCCCCGGCGCGGTTGATACACCTATCTGGAATAATATAGGGGGAGACTTTGATCGTTCCAAAATGATGCCGCCGGAAGATATTGCTCAGGCTGTTATCTCCGCATGTAAACAGTCAAAAAAAACATTGATTGAGGATATTATAATTCGGCCTGTCGCAGGGAATTTATAATGTTTAGATTGCCTTCGGATCATTAAGGGAACTGCACTATCAGGTAAGTTTGTCGAAGCGCTTGGACTTCTTGCCCAATCAGGGTTTTCCCCTGATTGAGCCAGAGATTATTGAAACTGAAAAGGTTTTGAATGGCTTGATTAAAGCGCTAAGAGATACTTGATTTACTTCAGCCTTCAGCCTAAGCACCTGAGTAGTTACATATTTAGGAGCATATGCCCCCCAAAGTCATTATTGATGGTTATAATCTGCTGCATGTTTCTTCCAAATTGAGCGTCCGGCGTGAAGAACTTTTAGAAAACGCGAGAAGCAGGTTGATAGAGAACCTCAGCCATTACAAAAGCCAAAAGAACGTATCTATTACCATCGTTTTTGACGGTTGGAAAGGAGGCATGCCCACTCAAAGTCAGGAAATTTCAAAAGGGATTAAAATCATTTATTCCAAACTCGGAGAAAAAGCTGATGAAGTCATTAAGCGAATGATTGTCGATTCTTCAAAAGAGATCGTTGTTGTTTCGTCCGATAGAGAAATCAGAGGTTTCGCTGAAAAATATAACATTGTTTCTATCTCTTCATTAGAATTTGAGAAAAAAATTGAGATGGCTTCCTTTTACCAGATGAAAGGTTATGACGAGGAGGAGGATTACGAAGAGAGAAAAATCTCTACTAAAAAGCGAGGAAACCCGAACAGACTCTCCAAAGCAGAAAGAAAAAGAAAGGTAAAAATAAAAAATTTATAAGAATCCTTTTTGCAAATTTAATGTCCAAAAAGACTAAAGCCCGAAACTCGAAACTGTTCGAACAGATGCATGCAGGTTGATTTTCTTAATAAACCCCGTTAGAATTTTGCACAGTGCCCTAACGGGTAACAATTTTATCAAGTAAATTTTTTTAGGGAGGAGGACTGAATGGCAATTCAAAGTGCTGATATTAACGCGAATAAAGCTGTAACCAATGATGTTGTGAATAAGGTTAATCTCATAAAGACGGAGAGCCTTACCCTTGATGTTTATTACTTCAAAGGAGGTCAATCTCTGGGATATCATCGTCATCCCAGCGGGGATCAGATATTCACAGTAATTGCCGGTACTGGTACCTTTAAGCTTGATGACGGTGGTGAAAAAATGCTTGAGGTAAAAGCCGGCTCTATATTCTTAGCCTCTGCCAATATCTGGCACGATCTGGTAGATAACGGAGAAGGCGGGCTTATAGCGCAACAGGTAACCAAGCAACCAGCCGGCATGGAAAAACGGGTTTAATAGATTTTTTACTCTTTTCAGTTTTTATCGGTGTGGCGGATGTTTTAATCCGCGGCGCCGATTTTTTTTGAATGTAAAGTGAATAAAGATACCTTCTCAATCGAGCAGGCGGCCGAAAAATTTAGCCCAACTAAGGATTTTTTTGATGTCAGTGCAATTTGGGCTAAGAGACCAGCTTTAAAAATTGTCGGATGGATTTATAACACTACCATCACACCTCCCCAGGTTACGGTTGTTGCGCTTGTTTTCGGTATTGCCGCGGCATACTTTGTTGCTCAGGTGGAATATTTATATTTGTGTGTTGGCGCCATATTCATTCAAATTAAAAATATTTTAGATACTGTTGACGGCCATTTGGCGCGAGCGAGGAATACCCCATCTCGCATTGGACGATTTCTGGATTCCATTATTGATTTTATTACGAATCTCGCTCTTTTTATTGCAATTGGATTGCATTTAACTGGGCAATATTCTCCTGCTGAAATTTTGGCTCTTTGCGTTGCCGCTTTTTTGAGTTCTAATTTACAATGCTCCTATTTTGTTTTTTATACTATGAGCTATACACATTGCATAAATCGAGAGACCAAAAGCAGAGTGGATGAATCCATACAGGAAGAAGATTATGCTGTGTATAATGACCCTTATAAGCAAAAAATTTCAATAATCCTTCAAAAATTGTTTCTTTTGTTTTATGGCTGGCAGGACCGTATCATGATAAAAATAGATCGCTGGAGCCTCAAATATTTTGATGAGTTGCCCTCAAACTGGTATCTTAATAAAAAACTGTTAACAATGACAAGCTGGTTGGCATTAGGGATGCAATTATTTTTTATATCTTTGTCAGCTCTGCTAAATCAATTGTATTTTTATCTATGGTTTGTTATTGTTGCGGGAAACCTTTACTTGCTTTTTTTAATTTATTATCGAATGAAAGGTAAATCATGGAAGATCTAATCCGGCAGATGCTTATAAAGATGGGTGAAGATCCTAAAAGAGAAGGTCTTCAGCAGACACCGCATCGAACCTCTAAATCTCTAAAATTTTTAACAAGAGGATATAAGCAGGATATCAATAAAATTCTGAATGACGCGTTGTTTGATGTGGATTATAATGAAATGGTTTTAGTGAAGAATATCAATGTATATTCGCTTTGTGAACATCACCTTCTCCCTTTTTATGGGAAATGTCATGTTGGCTACATTCCGGACAAAAAAGTCGTAGGGCTCAGCAAAATTCCACGAATAGTTGATGCCTTTGCCCGCAGGCTCCAGGTTCAGGAACGGCTTACACAGCAGATTGCGTCAACACTTAATGAAGTCTTAAAACCACAGGGGGTCGGCGTGGTTCTTGAAGCACAGCATTTATGCATGATGATGCGTGGAATAGAAGAACAAAATACCGTCGTCGTCACCAGTTCAATGTTAGGCGTTTTTCTGAAAGATCAGCGTACACGGATGGAGTTCATGAATTTAATACAGAATAGCAAAAGGAATATTTGATAATCTTTTCTTATTCTTTTTTATCTATTTTCTTTCCAATTCTGTAAGCGTCTACAATCCCGAAAACCCAGCAGCAAACAATCCATAACATGGATAGGTTGTATATTAAGCTGTCAGAAGTGGCGGATGCCTGGGCAGCCGCATTTAAAATCGTGTTTAAATCTATTGCTCCACTCTCCAAGCCGATTTTTTCTATGATCGAAAAAGCTGCCTGAAACGCTATCACCACAATAATCGCCAAACATGCAGAAACTGTTACAATTAAAACTATCCCCCGCTTATAATGTTTTAAAATAACATGACCAAAGCCGGGAAATACCAGACCTGACAAAAGGGCCCCTTTTACTGATTTTTCCATGATACCCGCCGTGAAAAAAGTCAGATAAAAAAATCTATCACCCTCTGAAGAGGTTATTTATGGAATCAAACGGAATTATTCTTTAAACTCGTTTAAATTCTCTATAATTCGAGTAAAATTTTTTCTATTTTCATCGTCCAGGGAAAGTTTTGTTCCTATACCGGTATCTTCATTCCTCACAACCGTACAGTCCATATTCACCCTGCCCACCGCTCCGGGCAACTCAATGGCTATACTCAATGTATCCTTAGTTATATTTTTTTCAGTTTCAAGAAAGAATCCATCAGGAGAAATGTTTTTGGTAACCCCTAATAAATTGCCATTTTCGTTATAAACATTAAAGGTAAAACTAAAACGTTGAATATTCCTTTTATTTTGTTGATTCATTTTGACCCCATTATTTACCAACGGTTAATCTTGTCGAAGTTATAATATAAGATATTTATTTTTTCCACAACCATCATTTCATAACGCGGCGTAGTCGCAAACACAATTCGGCAGGAAAGCCGAATTGGACGGATATCCAAAGGAAGGCCGCCCAAAGGGTTGAGGCCAAGGATGGGCGAAATCAAAAATGATTTGCCACAAGGCACAAAGGAAAGGGGAGTTCTGGAGTTAAGAGTTTTTGTTTCAACTCTTCAACTCACAACTCTTTTACTCCTCAACTCATTTCTTTCTCCATTTCTCCTTAATCTTTTTTTGTCTTTTTCAGTCATTACTCCCCTGCAAAGCTATGCGTTCCGCTTAATGAGGATTTCTTTTATGATTTCCCAACCGTCTTTCTCCTGCTGAAAATGAAGCATTTTTTTGGTAGTGGAATTAATAGGGCCTGATTGATATTTTTGGATAAAAGAGGCAACCATAAAAAAATTATCCCAGCTAATTTTAATAATTTCTATCTCAACTGATATCTTGCCGGGTCTAATGAAAATATTTTTTTTGTATTTCTTATAACTCTCCCAGTTAAAGGTAGCTTTTGTAAAGGCTTTTGAATAGAAAGACATATATTTCTCTATATCCTTTTTTTCCCAGGCGGCTTTCCATGCATACAGAAGTTCTTCGATTTTTTTCTTTTCCATCTCCAGATTATCTGGGTCGTCCAGGTCCTTTCTGATCATTCCTATGACAGCGGATCTATTCGGATTATTTTTCCATGATTCATGCTCATCCGCAGTAGTATCTTCAACCAGGTCATAATAGATCCATCCCTTGAAACCCACTCCGGCATTGGCTAATACCCAATCTCCCAGGCTGTCCAGTTTTTTTACTATAAATCCCTGCCCCAGCCGGGCGATAATATCCGACTCCAGGGAAGGCTTTGTCCTTATATTCACATTGTTTGCCAGTACCTTCATGTAATGAGATGTTGTTACAACAGGATCAGCAACGTCAACAACATCGCCAGCAACAACAGTATCTTCACCTTCTTTTTTTTCTTCCTTTACTTCCCACCCATTTTTTACTTCTATTTCATCTTTTTCTGTTTCTTCTTCATTTTCGTCTTTTGCGACGGGAAAGGGTTCTATTGTTTTGGGTACTTCTTTATCAGTCTCTATTGCTGCTGTGGTTGTAGAATCCTGCTCTGGGATCTTCTGCTGATTCTCTGCTGGTGGTTGGGTTAGGATGTTTTCGGTTTTTCCAGTTGAGGGAATGCTCTTAATTAGAACCCAGAACAATAAAAAAAATAAGACAAATACAGCTATTACACTTGAAATTAATATAATATGTTTTGTGGAAGGCTCCCTTCTGAAACTGGCCTTCACCCGTTGGTTTCTAAAATAAATTATGACCCTTGAGCGGAGATCATACAGAGGAAAAAGTAATAGATCGATAAATCGTCGGTAATTAAAGCCCATGAAAGTGTTTAGTAAGCGCATTCCTCACAGCTTGCAGAGCTACGGAGCTAAGCCTGGCTTTGAGCTCAACTTTGCCGCGGGGAGCTTCAATCATTAATAAAAAAAATGTGATGATATTGAATTTAAGTTAGCAGATTGGTATTATATCCCAATATCTTATTCATAACAATATCTCTGAGTTTAAAAGGGCAAATAATTATGAAGCGACGCGATTTTCTAAAATCATCCGCCTTGATTGGCGGCGCCGCTGTTTTTGGCGCCCCTCCCAATAGCGGTGCCGCCTCTGAAAAAGCAACAATTCAAAAATATAAGGAAATAGGGAAAACCGGTTTGAAAATGAGTGATATCTCCTTTGGATGCGGCAAGCTTTCCTCTGCCTCATTGATAGCGCGAGCTGTAAATAGATGTATTAATTACTTCGATACTTACCCTGATTATGGACCAAGCGAGAGCATTTTGGGAATAGCCGTTAAACAGCTTAAAATAAGGGGCCGAATGATTATAGCGTCCAAGTTTTGCAGGCCGGTTCCTTATCCTGGCCATATCGAGATCGGTTCCAGGAAAAGAGATTATATCGAAGCTATAGAAGGGAGCCTTTCACGGCTAAACACCGATTACCTTGATGTCTGTTTTGTTCATGCTATTGGTGAGAATGAGAGTAAAAAATTCGGGGGACAAAGGCTTTTGGATGAAAATATGCTCTCTGCAGCAGAGGCTTTAAAGAGAGCGGGAAAGCTCCGGTTTCTTGCGATCTCCTCTCACGTGCCGCACAACCTGGAGCCGTGGCTCCTGTCCGCAGCCAACTCTGTATCTTCACACACTATCATGCCCGCGTTTAATTTTATGAAGTTCCCTCAAATTCCACAGATCATTAAAGAAGCTAAAAAAAGAGGGGTAGGGGTTATTGCCATGAAAACATTAGCCGGCGCCAAGGATATGAAACTTAGCACGAGGGGAGAAAGTTTTCCGCGTGCCGCGTTTAATTGGGTATTAAAACACCTGGAAGTGGATGGTCTGATTGTTACCATTACCACAACCGATGAGCTTGATCATTATGTTCAGGCATCCGGCAAAGAATTCACAGCATCATCCCAGGTAGTATTAGACCGGTACGCAAAACTTTTTTCACATGAATATTGCAGAACCGGTTGCGGAGACTGCCTTGAAAGTTGCTCTTCAAAAGTTAATATAGCCACAATTCTGAGATACCAGATGTATTTCCAGGACTATGGAATGGAAAAAAGAGCTATGGAAGGTTATGTCTCATTAAAACAAAAAGCTAACATCTGCCTTACCTGCACG
>CBDUII010000101.1:0-7944 GCA_965367285.1 uncultured bacterium | reverse complement strand
GTGATAACATTCGGTTTCAACCTTTTTACCTGTTCGATACACTCACGCCCATTTTGTCCCAACCCTACCACTTCAATTTCCGGGTCGGCTTCCAAAATCCTCTTCATAATTTCCCCGGCTGTCGGAGAAGCTTCAGTAATTAATGTCCTTATCATGTCAATCGCTTAATTGTTTTTAGAAGGTTTGACTGGTCAAATGAGCTTTTAACGATATATGCATCTGCCCCAACTTCTATCCCCTTTTTTTTATCTTCAGCTGACTCGAGAGCGGTAACAAGTATCACAGGGATGTGCTTATATCGATCATCTTTTTTTATTTGCTCTGTTAATTCCAGGCCATTCATCTTAGGCATTTGAACATCACTTACTATTATGTCAAAATCTTTCTCTTGAAGTTTTACAAGAGCGTCCTGTCCATCCACAGCCATTAAAATATTGTATCCATATGATTCGAGAATATTTTTTTCCATGGTTCTTGTCATAATAGAATCATCTACCACAAGAACAGATAATCCTTCAACGACTTCATGTTCTTCTATTTTCCTTTTGGGTATAGCAATTCCCCTGAGCTGCACTGTGTTAATCATATCCGCAACATTTAATACCAGCGCGATACTACCGTCACGCATAATCGTTACCCCTGACACATTACGAACCCTTTTCATAAAACCCCCAAGTCCTTTCATAAGCATCTCTTCCTCGCCCATGAATTTATCTATGCCAAATGCAGCAAAATTTTTTCCTGATCGTAAAATAACCATTGGTCTTTCTTGATTAGTATCATCTGTTTCCGATTCCGGGATTTCAAGTACAGACGACAGTCTCACATAGGGAATCAAAGAATCTAAATAATAAACCGCTGGAAACCCTTCTACTATGGATAATTTATCTTCTGGCACTTTAATTATTTTTTCTACCATATTAACGGGGATAAAATATATATTGCCACAAATTGAGATTTTAAGAGTTTGAGTGGTACTTAATGTCAGAGGAATGATCATTAAAAACACAGTCCCTTTTGATTTGACAGTTTCTATATCGATTGTTCCGTTCAACTTTTCGATATTAGCTTTAACTACATCCATGCCGATTCCTCTGCCGGAAATATCAGTAATAATACTGCTGGTTGAAAATCCAGGATGGAAGATTAGACTTAATATTTGCTTGTCTTTCATCAAATTAATTTCTTTTTCGGAATATAGTCCTTTCTTGATAGCAGAAGCTTTAATTTTTTCAATATCAATACCTTTACCATCATCTTTAACTTCAATAACAGCGCTGTTTCCTTTGTGAAAAACATTTATCTGGATAAGCCCTTCCTCCGGTTTTCCAAGTTTTTCTCTATCCTCCCGTGATTCAATACCATGATCGATACAATTGCGAATAATATGCATCAATGGATCTTTAGCTTCTTCAAGAATAAACTTATCTAACTCAATATTTCCTCCTGAAACTTTTAATTTTATTTTCTTATTTACTGAAGCAGAAATATCTCTAACCATTCTCGGAAACACATCAAGAATAGTTTGTATAGGAAAAAGTCTCGTCTTTTTTACATCATCTTGCAATTTTTCAATTACAAGTGATAATTGTCGAAAATCATCGTAATAAGCCTTATGCAACAATTCAATTCGATCTGAAACAGAAGAAAATTTCTCTCCAAAATCAATGTAAAAAGGTTTTTCTTCTGATATCATTTTATCATTGGCAGTATTGTCCTGTTGTAATTTTGCTCGACCTATTTGCCTTATTCTTTTTTTCAAAGGCCGTTTTATTGCGTTACAATCGTCTATAATTGATTGAATATCTTTTAGACGTTGATGGCTCTTTAATTTCATAATCAGCAATTCACCTGCCTGATCCATTAATCTATCCAGTTTGTCAGAGCTTACTCTTACAGTACTTTTTGCTTTAGCTGTGGATGTTTCTTTTTGTTTGACTGTACCAGATGATTTAGAAATTTCAGGTTTTAATCCTTTTTTTTGAACAATTTCAGATGCAAGTGATTGTGATGCTCCAGAAGATTTTTTTTCTGGTTTTTGAGATGAGGAATGTGTTTCTATTAAGGCATCTATAGCTGCTATTACCTTTTCGAAATCTTGAGGAACTTCTGTTTTATCTTCCATTTCTATCCGGGTAATAAATGTTTTTATGAAGTCCGTTCCTTCAAGAAGTATAGTAACTAAAAGAGACGAGACTGACATCTTTTTATCTAAAACCTCCTGTAAAGCCCGCTCAATGGAAAATGAAATATTTCCCATTTCATCATGTTTTATAACACGCGCGCTCCCTTTAAGAGCATGTGCTTGTTCAAAGGCATTTTCTACTTCCTTTTCATTATCCGGATTTTTATCAATTTCCAGCAAGCTGTTCACCAGTTTTTGATGAGCATCGCCTGTTTCCTGCAAAAAAAGATTGAGATCCATTTTAACGATTATTTCTTCTTTCTCCTCATCTGCCGCTTTCACATCCGAAGTTTTTACCGGCTCAATATCACTTTTTTTACTAATCTCACTTTTATCCAATACAACCCCATTCGCGACTTGCTTTAAATGGTTGAGTATAGTAGAAGAGTCCACCTCATCTTCCTGTCCGCCTTGAGAAATCTTATTTATAATTGCCTCAACAGTATCAAGACCCTTTAAAATCACATTGGCTGTTTCAGTGGTCAAAGTCATTTCGTTATTCTTTATTTTGCTAAGGATTGTCTCCATATTATGAGAAATGTTTTCAATAGACGGAAAATTTATCATTCTTGCCGCACCTTTCAAGCTGTGCGCCTCACGGAAAATCTCTTCAATAATCCCGGGTTGATTTGGATTTTCCTCAAGCGATAAAAGACCGCTATTTAAATTCTGAATGTGCTCATCACATTCTATTTTAAAAATCTCAAACAGCTTTTCAAAGTCTTCACTGCTTAAATCCATACAATCCTCTCTTAAACTCGCAATAATTTAGCTAACCGCTATGCATCTTCATCCATGTCGCTTTTTAATCTGTTCAGGTCATTTTCTCTACTTGCTCTCCTATCAACAAGCTTTCGAAGTTGTTGAATGCTCAGGATAGAATCTTTAGTTGCAGCGCTTGATTCTTGCATTCCCTTATTGATCTGTACCATAGCTTCAGCAACCTGATCAGTAGCAAGTGATTCCTGACGGGAAGCTATAGCTATTTCATTGGCTGCTTCGGCTGTGGATTTTATAGTATCAATTGTATTATTGATTGTTAAACCGACCTCCAAAATATCACTGACGCCTGAATCTACTTTTTTACCGCCTTCTTCCGTTGTCATAACAGTAGAGTTAACAGCATTCTGGATTTCCTGAATTAATGAAGTGATTTTTTCCGTTGCTTTTTTACTTTGATCCGCAAGTGAGCGCACTTCAGATGCAACTACGGCAAAACCTTTTCCATGTTCTCCTGCTTTTGCCGCTTCGATAGCGGCATTTACCGCGAGCATATCTGTTTTGTTTGCAATATCTCCAACTACATTGATGATTGCCCCTATTTGATTAGTATTCTCGCTCAGATGTAAAACGTCTTCCGCAATCTCTGCCACATTCTTTTTAATTAGATTCATCTCAGAAATACTTCTATCAATCGCCTTTTGTCCTTCAAAAGCAACGGATAGCGCTTCTTTAGATTGTTCTGCCAGAGATTCCGCTTTTGCATTTACCTGCTTTGAAGAGGAGCTCAATTCTTCAATAGTTGTGGTAATCTGATGAACAGAGGATGCTTGTTGAGAGGTAACTCTATCTTGTTGATCACCAGCACTGGATATTTTTAAAATGGCCATTGTAATTGGTTTGATTATCTCTTTGTTGATTAAAAAACTCATAATGATACCAACAGCCAGTATCACTAAAACCGACGAAATGATCGCCCATATAATATTATTTTTTATCCCTCCGAGCAGTTCTACTTTAGAAATGGATATTTTAAGAATGTCGCGAACAGGATGTTCATCATATCCATGGCAGGTTTTACAGCGATCATCTTTTAAGATCGGGATCAGCCTCGTATGAATGGGCTCCCCGTTAAGTTCTTCATCATAAGAGACTTCCCTGGCGCTATCTACTGCTTTTTTAAATTCGTCAATGTGATTATTATCAAATTTTCCAGGAGGCTCAGAAATTGTCCGTTCAGAAAAGACTTCATCATCCAGATATTTGTTGACATCATTGATTGTTACATTGTCCATAAATGCCTCAACCCCATTTTTACGAAAAACTTTTAACTGTTTGAGCCCACCGGTATCCCTCACACTTGAAAGCCAATCGATAACAATATCAGCATTGCCAGTGACCATAGCAGTCTTAATCCCTTTGGAAATTGCTGAAGAAAGCAAATCAATTTTACTTTCTTCAGCTTTTTTCATGCTTTCGATATTACTTTTAATGGAAAAAACGGATTTGATCCCCAGCCCAATAGCAAGGGTTAATACTATGATTATGATTAGCTGGCGCTGCACAGTATTCTCAGAAAAATGAGACATTAATTTCATTTTTTCCTCCTCCAATTAATAAAAAATTATTAGTCATTAGTATTTGTTATTAACCAACAACGATCAACCGGCATTTTTCCCTTATTTATATATCCTCATTTATTATGAGCCTTTTGTCATTCAAGAGTTCCTCGGGATCGATTATCAACAAGGGTAAATTATTAATATTAATTTCTGATTTTACAATCTTGTTTTTATCGTGAAAAAAAGAAGATACCTCTTGGATACTTTCTATAGGTAATTCCATTAATCTGTCGTAGCGGTCTATTATAATTCCGGCTTTAATCCCTGAACAATTAAGAACAAGAACTTTGTAAAAAAAATCGGTATTAACTTTATCACTATTTATGTTGAATTGTTCCTGCTTTAAAATATTATTATCCTGCAAATCAAATAA
Source organism: uncultured bacterium (assembly GCA_965367285.1). Lineage (GTDB taxonomy): Bacteria > Nitrospinota > Nitrospinia > CAJXCL01 > CAJXCL01 > CAJXCL01. The sequence goes on along the minus strand of CBDUII010000101.1, from coordinate 3,044 downwards.
AACTCTTAAGTTTATAATAGTCAAAACAGAGCCCCTGTGATTTATCAAACCTTCAAGAACAGAAGGCGTACACGGGACATTAGTAATGGTGTTTACTTCATAAACTTCTTGAAGATACTTTACTTCGATACCATAATATTCACCCGCGACATAAAATGAAATGATTTTTAATATATCTTTGTCACCGATGAAATAATCTTTACCTTGACTGAGCTTTTCCGCGCGCTCCTTAAATATCTTTTCTTTTTCATCATCTTTTACCTCCCTGATAGCTTCTGAAATTTTTCGGAGTTCTTCAGCTCTTCTTTTGAATTTTCCCCATATAGCATTATCTGTTTTGTTTGTCATGATTCTATTAAAATATTTAAATTAATTATGCTTTAATGTCATCCATATTTATATCAAGCTTTAGCAATTCTTCTGATTCTTTATAGGAGAGAATATTATCTAAATTCAAAATAATTGTTAAATCGGATTTGATTTGGACTGCAGCAGACATATATTGCATATCAATTCCCTCAACCATATCCGGAGGAGGGATAAATTTATCTTCACAAACATCTGAAACAAACAAAACTTCATCAACAATAAATCCTGTAATTTTGTCATAAAATTTTACAATGATAATTTTGTTATTCAGCTCATCTGGATTATCCCCAAATCCAAATCGTTTTTTCAAATCAATAACAGAAACAGCTTTTCCCCTCAAATTAATAATTCCGCGGATAAAAAAAGGGAGATTCGTAAGTGGAGTGATGAAAGGTAGTGGAACCACTTCTTCGACATTTCTAACATCGAGAGAATAGTGAACATTGCCCAAAGAGAAAACAATAAGTGTCATGTTTTTCGTGCCTTTAGTTCTATTAAATTTAAAAGCTCTCCAACGGTTAAATGTTCGGCTTGAAAAATTATTTCATTTAATGGCTTGGAGTCCAGCATATCCTTTACCATTTTGTAATATTTATCTGCTTGAGTTTGAATTTGCTTTAAAATATAAATATTTCCCAGCATAAAGTAGCCAAGAATAAAATTCTGGTCTATATAAATAGCCTTTTGGATTTTTCTTTCTGCCTCATTAAGTTCTCCTTTTGCCAGATGAATCAGGGAAAGAGTATAATATGCTTCCCTGAAAAGCGAGTCAATCTCTAAACAGCGGTTTGCCCAGTCGGTCGCTTCTTCAAAATACCCTCTATTAGCAGCAATATGAGAGAGCATCCAACATGCTCTTACATTGGAAGGATTTGTATCTATGATATTCAAGAATCGATCGACAGCTAATTCATAATTTTTATTATTGTAATAGTGTATTGCTTTATCAAATAGTTGGGTCTCTTCGCTTGATGTGTTACGGTGTTTAGAAAGCGTTATTTTGTCAGAGCGTGAAAAATCGGATACATTTCTTTCTTTAATCATATTAATTAAATCACTTTTTTCCCTGATGGTGGGTTTTTGGGAAGTATCTTTTATTCGAGATATTTTTCTTTTCCTCTTTTTATTATCCTTTAAGTGCACAGTATCAATATAGAGCTGAATTCTATCTTCTGATGTTTTTTCATCTTCTTTTTGGTAAACAATTGCATTTGGGAAAGCTCTGGTATTAAATAAGGAATAATTTTCAGCAGAGTGTTCCGCATGGCCAACGAGCAAGCATCCTCCCTTTCTCAAAGCGCTGTAAAATTTTGAGGCAAGCGCCTTTGTTGTTTCTTTTTTAAAGTAAATAGTTACATTGCGGCAGATAATTAAATCGAATTCTTTTTTCTGGAGGCCGGTATCCGGGGGAGAATCCAAGGTGAGATTATTTGCGTTAAATTGAACAAGCGATTTATACTCATTTTTAATTTTATATATATCATTTTCTCTAATAAAAGACCTGTCTATAATCTTATTATTAACTCCTCTGAATGACCAATAACCATATTCTCCTTTCCTGGCCTTTTGCAGGACTGCCTCATCGACATCTGTTGATATAATTTTTATATTCCAAGTATCAATGCAGGGTATAATTTTTTTTAGAAGGATTGCAAGAGAATATGGCTCTTCACCTGTTGAACAACCAGCACTCCAGATACGAATTGTTTTGGACTTATTGGCTTCTTTTTCAATTAATTCCGGTAAAATATGTTTTTCCAATACTTTGAACTGGTCTTTCCCTCTAAAAAAAAAAGTTTCGTTAGTGGTTAGTAGAGAAATTAATTTTTTAAAGTGATTTTCTCCATCTTTTGAATTTAGATACAGAACATATTTGCTAAAGCTATCGTAGGGGGAATCCAATAAATTAGCGTGGATATGATTTTCTATTGCAAATAACTTTGATTCCGGGAAAAAAAGCCCCACTCTTTTTTGGATAAAATCTCGAAGAGCAAGAAGATTCTCTTTCGTAATAATTCCAGTAGAACTTTTCAGCATTCAAACATCTCCTGAATAATCACCATGCCTGTGTGAGCAAAATATAATCCACTCTTATATCCATAACCGGTCTAAGGGGAGGATGGTTTAATTCCGAAAGTAACAAGTGTTTCTTCCTCTGCTGCCATCGTTGCGGCTATTTTTACTTTGCTGCAAAATTGCCTGTCACCCCTTATCCAATGATCGGAAGGAAGAACAAGCATAATGCCTTCCTTGTCCCGCATTTGAACTTCCAGCACCACAAGCCCTATACAGGCCGCAGTATTTTTTCCAACCGGTTACAGGATGACGTTCTTAGAAGAAATAGAGGAAAGTTGATCATAGCCAGTCTTTGTGTTAATGATATTGGCGACAATCAGAGTATTTTGACAAGAGATCAGTGATTCAATCCTGCAAACAGTTGATTGAGTTGATTGAATCATGATTTTATCACCTATGATCCTTAAAAACTTTTTGGCAATTTACTTCTGCTTTTGGGCCAAAACCGGATTCCACTTCCCCCGGCTATTACTACAGCGAATATTTGATCTTTTATCAACCATTACATTAACATAGTAAAGGAAAAACCACAACATTACAGGTGCCACGGCAAATTTGTTCTCCCCTTTATGTTCTTGAAGCTACAGAAGAATTTTGAG
>CBDUII010000100.1:0-7958 GCA_965367285.1 uncultured bacterium | reverse complement strand
GGCACATTAAGATCGTTATGGCCTAAAAACCAATTCAGGCAATGCCGCGCTTCTTTAAGCCACGCATCATCTCCTGTAGAGCGATAGGCTTCCGCGCAAGCATCTACAAGGCTCATGGCTTCGATGGGCTGCTGGTCGAAATGAGACCGTTTGCCCCCGAATTCCATCCATCCCCCGTTTCCAATAATGGAGAGATGTCCCTGGGAAACAGTCTGCAGCTTCAAAAGCCACTTGAGCAGAGAGATACCTTTTTCCCTCATCTTTTCATTCGGTATAAATTGTCCGGACAACAGCAAGGCATGGGCGATTCTGGCATTAGCATAAGTCACCACATTTTCGTACCAGGGCCAGTCCGGATTGGTTTTGTCTTCAAACACGCGGTACAGTTTTTTGGCAATAGAATTCCGTAGCCTTCGAGCCGCAGCGTCTCCGCTGTAAACTTCGAGATAAGAGTGTAGACCTATAAGGCTATAGGCCCATGCCCTGGGATATGTAAGGTTTTTCGCCATGGGCATCCCATCCATGAAAAGTCTGGTAGCCATATTGCGGATCGATTCATAAGGGGCATATTTTACCGCGATTCCCAGACCCCAGAGGGCGCGTCCATGGGAATCTGCGCTACCCTTATCATCCAGCCATTCGCGGTCGTAAGACATAAAGTTACGAAACCTGTCGTTTTTGCGATTAAACGCGTGGAAAAGAAAAGCCAGGTAGGTTTCTATCAGGGAAATTGATTTTTCGTCTTTATAAAGAGAATGATGCAAGCTGGTTACTATAAGAGCCCGCGCGTTATCGTCCGTACAGTAGCCGTGATCCCTGTTCGGTATGGTAAAGTAAGCGTGCTGTAGTATTCCTGTGCTGTCCGTTAATGCCCGAAGGTGATTAAGCTTGGGGGGAGGCAGCTCATCGATGCTTTTGGGAATGTGAGTTTCCTCATACCTGTTTTTCGGTTTCGACTCCCTCAGTTCCAGAGCCTCAATAGCCTCTGCAATATATCTCCTTGCCACTTCTTTCCATACCATCTGACGGCCAAATTGGTAGGCTTTCTTTCGTATTGCATTGCGTTCATGGCTATTGGAAAGGAGCTCATTGACCTTCCGGGCAATTTCATCCGAATCCTTGAAGGGTACCAATATTCCGCGACCTTCCGCAAGCGCCTCCCCGGCATACCAGTAAGGGGTGGAGATTATAGCCTTCCCCGCGCCCAGGGCATAAGCGAGAGTCCCTGAAACAATTTGCCCCACTGAAATATACGGGGTGATATATATATCCGCAGCCCCGATATATTCACAGAGTTCTTCCAGTTTCACAAACTTATTTTTAAACTGGACATGGTTCTTCATATTCAGGCGGTTGGTCAGTTGAAGAAGACTCTGGCGGTAGGCATCCCCGCTTTCTCTTAATATATTTGGATGTGTTGCTCCAAGAATAATATATATGACGTCCGGATGCTTTTCTATGATTTTCGGCAAGGCGTTCAGCACAAATTCTATTCCTTTTCCCGGGTGCAGAAGCCCAAAAGAAAGAAGGACATTTCGGTCCTCAATACCAAAAGTGTCTTTGTAAAAGCAAGGGTCCACAAAACTTACATCGGGAATACCATGGTGAATAACAGAGATTTGAGACAGATCAATTTCATAAACCTCTTGGAGGATATCTTGCGCTTTCTTGCTCATCACCACTAACTTGTCGGAGTATTCAGCGATATCCAGCATTATTTTCCGCTGCTCGTTGGAAGGAGTATCAAGCACAGTATGAAGGGTTGTGATTAACGGCATGCGCAGGTTTTTAATCAGCCGCAAAATATGGCTCCCTTCTTTGCCGCCGAATATCCCAAACTCGTGCTGCAGGACAGCAACATCAAATTGATTCACGTTGAGGAAATCGGCAGCATTAAGGTAATCCGGCAGCCAGTGATCCCGCAACTGGAACCTGACCGTTTGAGGATATGAGTATCCGTTGTCCAGATCGTCCATGACCACAGCAGCCACCTGGCAATTGCTGCCTAGTTCGTTCGACAGGGCATTGCAGAGGTCGGTGGTGAAGGTTGCTATTCCACATTGGCGCGGCAGATAATTTCCGATGACAGCCACTGAATTGAGCCTGCTCTTTTCCTTAAAAGTTCCCACTAAACAAATCTCCTATGCCCTTAGACTATTACTCTGTAAAATCTTCTTTTTTGCAGAGCTAAGTTCAGCTTTGAGGAAGTTTTTCATGCACCCTGTTGAAAAATAAATTCGAAATCCGAAGCACGAAGTCCGAAACAATATCAAAATTCAAATTTCCAAAATTCAAAACAACCTAAAATATGCCTTGCTTGAATGGAAGGCTTTTGAGTTTTGAGCATTAAAATTTTTGTCATTCGAGTTTGTTTCGAATTTCGATATTCTAATTTCGGATTTTTCACAGACGATTTAGTAATGTTTATTGCATGTTTTTGGTTGCGGCCGAAGGCTATGCTAAGTTATATAATGTTATTTATGTTTCTTTTTTCGAGATGTCCTGCTGCTCTGAAGCTTTGATAACAATTCGGAAACCGACAGATTCACCACGCCGGATCTCTGGTCAGACATGGCGTAAGGAATAATCAACGTATCCTGGTGAATAATACATCCACACGAGTACACAACATTGGGGACATAACCGTCTCTTTCCTGCTCGTTCGGCATGAGAACAGGTTCGTCCAACCGGGCGATAATCTTTGAAGGATCATTCAAATCGAGAAGTTCGATTCCCAGGCTGTATTTGCGCATAGGCCCCACTCCATGGGTTAACAACAGCCATCCTGCTTCTGTTTCAAGAGGAGAACCACAATTGCCAATTTGTATAAATTCCCAGGGATAGGAGGGTTCTTGAATGATTTGAGATTCCTGCCAGAAGTACAGATTATCGGAAAACATAATATGGTTATTCTCCCCGTCCTGCCGCGAAAGCATTACATAACTTCCGCTTATTAGTCTGGGGAAAAGGGCCATTCCTTTATTTTGAATAGCCCTGCCGTTTAATGTGATAATTTTAAAAGTAACAAAATCCTTTGTTACCATTAATTGGGGTAATATCCTGAACCCGTTATATGCCGTATAAGTTGCATAATAAGTTACGCTCCCATCGTCATCGATAAAACGGACAAAGCGGGCGTCTTCTATACCTCTGCTCTCGTCATCCGATACCGGGAATATTACCCTCTCTGATATCCTGTGTTCTGCCTGGAATTTTATTTCGTAATTGGATTTTGCCAGCCAAAATATCAGCCTGATAGCTTCTTTATAATCGTTTTCAGGAAAACAAATTACATTATCGAGGTTTTTTATTCTACTTTTGAGAGTTTCATAAGAAAATTCCTCCGGCAATTCACTTAAAATAAAAGTAGTCACATCGTTGCAAGCGCCCATTTCATCCAGTTTTAGTTGGAAATGGTCTTTATCATATGTCGGATTTGTGTGTATTTCAGGAGTTTCCACATAGTTGCTTATTGGATCAATAAAGATATCACTGTTTTCGTCTATTACCCCACTTCGAAACTCTATGGAAGAAATATGGCCTTCACCTGTAGCGCGGAAACTCATAACGAAGCGGATTTTGTCTTTTCCCATGTCAGTTTGATCCGGATGAAGAACAATGGAAGGATTAAAAAGCGCGGCAGCCTCAACAGAATACTCACGAGTAAAATAAGAAGCGAGCAATAGTTTTTTTTCCTTTGATATTGAAATATCCGGCGGCAGGGAAAGAGCAATTTTTTCATAATTTTTTTCTAATATATTTCTAAATTTTCTATGCCGGTGTGAAAATTCTTCCAGAACCTGATCAAGCAAAGCAGAGACTTTTTTCTCCTTCAGGCTCATAACCCGCTTAAGCACATTCATGGTGCGATTTTCCGAAAGGGAATAAAACCGGGTGATAACACGGCATTTTTCCGCCAAAAACACCTGGGATTTTCTCTTTGCCACCAAAGTCCCTCTATTATTACTATTCATTTTATTATGCCTTTCTTAGAGTACTACACCGGTTTTCGTGAATTATTTAGACAAAGATCAATCAATTCTTCTGTTTTTGCTGTTCCAACACACATCACTGTATCCGCGCCTCCCCAATAGATTTTTATCGAATCGTCTTCTTCTTTTATGGCGCCACAGGAAAAAACTACATTAGGGACATAACCTGAAACCTCCCATGGGGCTTCCGGCTGAAGTATCCAGTTATCGGAAACCCCGATAATTTTTGACGGATCGTGAAGATCATGCAAGGCAACCCCAAGCCTGTAAACTGCCCCGTTCATGGTTTGGAAAACTCCGTGGAAGATGTTAAGCCACCCCTGGTTTGTCTTGATGGGCGTTGCCCCGGGACCTATTTTCATCTCGTCCCAGTGATATGAAGCCGGCTTTATCAATACTCTGGAATCTCCCCAATGGATTAAATCCGGGGAAAAGGAAATCCAGATAGACCAGGGAGAAATTTCAGAATGAGGACGGTCCAATCGAACATACCTGCCATCAAACTTCTCCGGAAAAATAACAACGTTTCGGTAATCAGCCTGTGTGATAAGGGCTACGCGCTCTACCCTCTCGAAATCTTTTGTGCGCGCAATGGCCACGCGTACACCATGGCTGGAGTAGGCGCTGTAAGTGATCAGGTATTCATTATCAATGACGCATATACGAGGGTCTTCCACGCCAAATTCCTCGTATTCGGCAAATATTCCATCTGAAGCGGGTTGTAAAAAAGGTTTTGGGCGAACTTTAAATAAATAGCCGTCTTCACTGTCAGCAAACCCTATTATAGAACGACCATTATGCTTATGAGAACGAAACAACATAACATAGCGGTCATGAAACATGGCAACGCCCGCATTGTGAACCGTTGCTACCGGATAAGGGACATCGTTTTTTGTCAGGATCGGGTTTTTTTCGTATCGTTTAACGACCGGTTCAGCCATACTTAGCTCCGTCCAAAATCATCTTCAATGCGTTCAATATCATCTTCGCCTAAATAATTCCCTCTTTGCACCTCTATGAACACAAGATTTTCTACATCTGTATTCTCAATTCGATGAATAGCACCTTTGGCAATATCTATGGATTGTCCGGTTTTTAAATTGGTTTTTTTCCGATCATGAGTAACTAAAGCGTTGCCCTCAATTATATACCAATGTTCGGAGCGATGTCTATGAAATTGAAGGCTGAGACGCTTTTCCGGGTAAACGGTAATTCTTTTAATTTTGTGATTTGTGGTATCGGAAAGAATTGTATAAAATCCCCAGGGACGGTGGTCTTCTCGTTTTCTTATTTCCATAATTTGTTTATAAACTTCAATATAATTATCCACCATACGTTGTGAAGTGAATTTTTCTTCCGCGGTTTTCCGGCAGTTAGCCCTGTCTATATTGCGGATTTGCTTTACCGCATCCACTGCTTCTTCCACATTGGAAACCAGGAGCCCATTATGCGCGTGCCGAATAAGTTCCGCCATGCTTCCGCGGTTAAAAGCAATAACCGGAGTGCCGCATGCCATGGATTCCACTACAGAAAATCCAAAAGGTTCATTGAAATTAATGGGATGAAGTAGAGCGATAGCTCCGCCAAGGAGTTCATTCCGGCGTTCAGGACCTGTGCTTCCCACAAAAATTATTTTTTCCCCGTCAATCCTGGGTTTAACATTACGTTCATAATAATCATGGTCCTGGATAATCCCGGCGATAATAAGATTTATTCCTGCCTGGCCGGCAATTTCTATAGCATCCATTGTTACCTTATATGGATGAATTCTTCCAAAATAAAGAAGATAACTGCCCGGGTTGGGATTAAAGGAAAATTTTTCAATATCAATCCCGTGGTGAATGCGGGCAATGTAGTCCAACTCGGGAGAACGATCTGCATCACTGATAGCTACATAAAAAACCCTTCCGTTATATTTTTTATAAACCGGCAGAATCTTTGAAGAGGAAAAGCCATGGATAGTGGTCACGACTGGCGTTGTTACAAAATCAGAATAGCTTAGAGGCAAAAAATCAAAGTTGTTATGAATCAGGTCAAATTCACCCGCATGTTCAAAAACCTCGGATATGTGCAGACACTCCCAGACCTTGGGATTAATAGAAGGGTTTTCTTCGTAACCTTCATTAATAACTCCTTGTCATTTGGCTTTTGTTTTCGAGTTGGTAGTAGCGAAAAGGGTTACATCAATTCCTTTTTCCACCAGCCCTTCGGTTAAAAGCGATGTAAACCTTTCCCAGGGACCATAATTGTTGGGAGGGGTGCTCCAGGCAATGGGGGAAAGCATGGCAATACGCATAGGTTTAATTAAGGCATCCAAATATACATAAATTGTGTTCCGATTCTATCCGCGAATGAATTCATATCTATATTTAAAATATTAATGGTCTGGGGCGCTCCAGAATAATTTGACGAATAAATATTTTCTTTATACTGGTGAGGCCTGTGATAGGTTATAAGTTTTGCTTCTTTGATTCCCGCTTCTTTTTTTTCCAGTTCTATCTCGTCGTCCGTGTACCTTATCTGCTCAATCAATTTCAAGTCCAGCGCCTGTTGTGCGGTATAAATTCTGCCGTCGGAAATTTTTTGAATTTCCTCTCTGGAAAGATTCTTGCGGCCGGTTTTGACCACATTAATAAAACGCTGAAAAAGAGAATCGATTATCTCCTGGAATATCTCTTTTTCTTCTTCTGAAAATGGGCGAAAGGGAGATGCGATATCTTTTTTTTCTCCCGACTTGACAGTTTCATCCTCAATCCCGATTTTCTCAAACAGACCCTTCACATTAAGCTTTAAAGCTAACACCCCTATACTTCCCGTTATCGTCGTCGGATGCGCCACTATTTTATCCGCTGACATTGAAATGTAATAACCCCCCGATGTTGAAATGTCCATCATTGCCGCTATAATTTTAACGCCCTTCCTTTTTTTGTATTCCAGCAGTTCATGATAAATAATATCGCTTGCCGTTACCGTTCCGCCCGGTGTGTTCAGTCTCAAAATAATTGCTTTAATTTTTTTATCGCCTTCCGCTTTATTTAACTGCTCCTTCACCCTCTCCACCATTCCCGGTTCTCTTTTTATCCCTGTAATGTCACTCCTGCTTTTGCCTGTGATAAAACCTGTGATATCAATGAGAAGAATTTTATTATCACCTTTTCCTGTAATGGTTTTTTCTTCATAAGGACTTATTTTGCCACCGATCTGGACTGTAATCATCACGCAACCGGCTAAGAAGAAAGAACAGGAAAGGAGCAGGGGAATAATGATTTTTTGGGTGTGGTTAAGAAAAATCTGGAAATGGTTGACAGGCATCTGTTTATAAAATTTCAAATTAATAAAATAACGAGCCGGAGGCTCGCTATTTTAGTTAATGTTTGTTTCAAAAAACAAAACAAACAAATAACATCTGATAAAATTTAAATTGAATTAATAAAAACTATAATTTTGTTTGTATTTAAGCTATTTCGGCCAAAAACTTTGAAATTCCGATACAGCAAGTTAGATTCTTCGCTTCGCTCAGAATGACACTTTTTCTAAGCTGTCATTCTGAGGGAGCACATTCATAGAGTTTATACTGAACACAGTGAATGTATTCAACACAGGCTCCGCAACCGAGGAATCTCAACATCGAAATTCCTATACATATATTTATAATGAATGAAGACAGAATAGCAGGAAAAAGTCCTAAAATAAAGACACCAAAAAATGGCATGCCTGTAATGATTTAAAAAATCCCCAATTGTATGACAATGACACAAAATATCAGCGTCATGGCTAAAAGAGGCCGCATTATTCTTTTGTGGTCTGGCCATAAGTTACATTCATAAATTTAGGGAGGCATCATGACCATTTTTTGAGGAATTTTATTTCTTTTCAATCTGTCGAGTGGCGAGATGTGACCCCATTTCCTTGATGTTTAAAAAACTGGATTTCAACAAAATAAAAACCTACCCGATTAAAGAAAGA
>CBDUII010000099.1:0-8021 GCA_965367285.1 uncultured bacterium | reverse complement strand
TAGTTGTGATGTTTACAGCGCCTTATGCAAGGCTTAGCACAATTTTTGTTAGCAGCATCAGGGCGGCAGCCCATCTGGTTGTGGCCCCTTGGCCGCTCTGCGATCTCAGCGCCCTCTACAGTGAACTATTATGCTTGTTCCTTTGCGTATCCCAGGGAACCGCCGGCTTTTAGAATAGCAATATCTCTTGAACTTAAAGAATGTACTATTGGAATATCAACCCCTTTTGTGATATTTTTGAGGATTAAATTTCCGCTCAAATTGGAGACATCCAATTCCAATCCGTCTTCTTGATCGATTTTTGCGTAATCGTTTTCATTTGCAAAGTTAATCGGGAGAATTCCGAAATTGATCAGGTTTGCCAGATGAATTCTAGCGAAAGATTTTGTTAATACAGCTTTCACTCCTAAAAACATTGGCGCTAAAGCCGCGTGTTCTCTGCTTGATCCCTGCCCGTAATTGGAGCCTCCGATAACAAACCCACCGCCTGCTTCTTTTGCGCGTTTTGGAAAATCCGCGTCGATGACATTAAAGACATATTCTGAAATAGCAGGCACATTGGATCTGAGAGGCAAAATTTTTGCTCCGGCCGGCATGATATGATCTGTTGTTATATTGTCCTCTACTTTCAACAAAACTTTTCCTGATAATTTATCCGGCAGTTTGCCTTTAATCGGCAATGGTTTTATATTCGGACCTCGAACAATTTCCACCTTTTTGCGAGTTGGCGGTATAATCATATTATCATTAACATCAAAGGTTTTTGGTATTTGAATTTTTGGCTGGTTTTTACCCAAAATTCGCGGGTCTGTGATTTTCCCTGTTAAAGCGCAGGCAGCAGCCACTTCCGGACTTGCTAAATAAACCTGAGCGCTTTTAGTGCCGCTCCGTCCAAGAAAGTTTCTGTTGAAAGTCCTGACTGAAACCGCGTTAGTGGAAGGCGCCTGTCCCATCCCGATACAAGGACCGCATGTGGATTCAACTATTCTACCCCCTGCTGCCACGATATCCGCAATTGCGCCGTTTTTAGAAATCATATTTAAAGCCTGCCTGGAACCGGGAGATATAACCAGGCTGACATCCGGGTGGATGGTTTTGCCTTTCAGAATTTTCGCCACAGTCATCAGGTCTTTAAAAGACGAATTGGTACAACTGCCGATAGCGACCTGGTTTACTTTTACATTTTTCAATTCTTTTACTTTGCAGACATTATCCGGCAAGTGAGGTTTAGCGATTAGAGGTTCTAATTTGCGAAGGTCTATTTCCACAACTTCATCATATTTTGCGTCCGCGTCCGCTTCGAGAGCTGACCATTGTTTTACGCGTTTTTCCGCGGCAAAAAACTGTTTGGTAATCTTATCGCTGGGGAATATAGATGTAGTAGCTCCTAACTCCGCGCCCATGTTTGTGATGGTGGCTCTTTCAGGTACAGACAGGTTCTTTATGCCGTCGCCGCCATATTCAAAAACTTTTTCGACGCCGCCTTTTACTGTCAGCCGTCTTAGTAACTCAAGGATAATATCTTTTGCTGTAACCCATGGTCTGAGTTTTCCTGTTAACTTGACAAAAACAACTTTCGGCATGTTCAGAAAAAAAGGTTGTCCTCCCATGGCAAGAGCAACGTCCAGTCCCCCTGCTCCAATAGCCAGCATGCCAAGACCTCCCTGTGTGGGAGTGTGGCTGTCCGAGCCAAGCAGTGTCTGCCCCGGGACGCCAAATCTTTCGAGGTGAACCTGATGGCAAATTCCATTGCCGGGCCGGGAAAAGTAAAGACCATGTTTTGCAGCGATAGTTTGTAAAAATAAATGATCATCGGCATTCTCAAACCCGGTTTGAAGCGTATTGTGATCTATATAACTTACGGATAATTTTGTTTTTACACGCGGAATGCCGAGAGCTTCAAACTGAAGATAAGCCATCGTGCCGGTAGCGTCCTGGGTAAGGGTTTGATCAATCTTAATCGATATTTTCTCCCCCGCGTTCATTTCCCCGGAGATTAAATGTTTTTTAATGATTTTCTGAGTAATATTCAAGCCCATATCTTTTTTTATCCTTTCTTAAATAATAGATGATTTATATGATTTGTTGATATAAAATGTTTTGGCAGGTTGTTCCAAATCAGTTGAATAACAAGGCATTTTTTTTAAATAAACGAAAGGATTTAATTAATATTATTTGATATGGATATATTTTGTCAAGTACTTTAAAGACAGAAAAACCACAGATTACTTGGCGCGGCTTTGCCACAGCCAAAATGGCATGCAAAATTCCAATGACTAAATAACCAAACAATTTGGTTTCCTGTTTATTTTGGTTATTGAGATTTGTTTGTTATTTGTATTTTGAAATTTGTTATTTATCTTAATGCCATGAAACATTATTTATCGACTATAGTATTAGCTCTATTCCTTATTCTCCCTTATGAAAGCAGTCTCTTAGCCGAGGAGAATAATTCAACAGAGAACAATCTTAAAGATAAAATCTATCACCTGATTTTTATCAAAAAAAATATTACCTATCTCCAGAATGAAATTAAAAGAGCGCGAAAAGACATGAAGACTGAAGTGAGAGGTGATATTGAAAATGAATTACAAAAATATTTAGCCAGTTTCAGGCAAAAGTACCTAAAAGCTAAATCAAACTTTTTAGAAACAGCCGCCGGGATAAGTTTAGAGGAGGCCAGAGACTGGGAACCAAAAAAAAGAAATTTAGCGAAAGAAGCACAGGAACTCATTGCACCGTTACTGGATACTTTCCACCGGATAAGCGCGCGTCCACGCAAGATTGAAAGTCTTAGATTTAATATTTCCTCATTCAAGGAAAAAATTTCTATTGTTGAGAAGGGTGTGAGGAATATTGATTCCATTATTAAATTTGAAGACAGCAAGGAAATTTCGGATGATCTGAAAAAGATAAGGGACGATACAAAAGCAAGACTGCAGGGATTAAAGCTGAGTCTTGAGGCTTCTATAAGGCAGCTGAAACAGGAAACCGTATCGGATAAATCTTTTTTGGAAACAGCTGCAGAAGTTACGCGGGATTTTTTCCGTACCCGCGGCAAGAACCTGATTCTATCCATCATAAGTTTTTTCGGTATATGGTGGGTGTTGTCCGCCTTGCGTACACGGATTTTCAAGTCAGACATTTTTACCGCACCCTTAGGCTGGGTAAAAAAACCTTTAAAGGCCCTTTATAATCTTATCGCCATATTACTGGCCATCATCGGAACAGTAATCTGTCTTTATCTTTTAAACGACTGGGTGTTGCTGACGTTCGTTATATTGTTTTTGTCCGCGGTTGCCTGGACCTCAAGGCAGTGGATACCGAAGTTTATGCAGGAGGGAAGAATTATCCTGAACCTGGGGACAGTAAGGGAAAGGGAACGGATCATCTGGCAGGGTGTGCCGTTTCTGGTTCGTGACCTTGGATTTTACTCCACACTTATAAATGAACAGCTTCAGGGCGGGCATATCAAAGTGGCGGCAATGGAATTTATCGGAATGCATTCACGTCCCGTAGTGGACAAAGAACCCTGGTTTCCGACAAACCAGGGAGACTGGGTGCTTTTAAGCGATGACACTTATGGAAAAGTCCTCATTCAAACACCGGAACAGGTAGTGGTTCATGTGGTGCAAACACTTGGTGGAACACACAAATATTACTCAACCGCTGATTTTCTCGCTCAAAAACCGAGAAACTTATCTAAGGGATTTTGTATTGCCATAAAATTTGGCCTGGACTACGGCATCCGAAGCCGCATTAAAGAGATTCCTGATATATTCTTAAAGGGCATCCAATCGAGGCTGAAAAATAGAGTCTCCGGCAGTGATCCGGATTTTGAAAACCTTAGCGTAGAGTTCCACAGTGCCGGTGAAAGCTCATTAAATCTATGGGTGAAAGTGGATTGCCCCGGCAGAGTGGCACATTTATATCTTGACCTCTATAGAGAGATGCAGACCACCCTTGTGGATATCTGCAATGACCATAGTTTCACGATTCCATTTAATCAACTTACGATCCATATGCCGGAAAAAAAACCATTATAATCTTTAGACAGGATTTACAGGATAGACCGGATAAATCAATTATCAATTGCTAATTGCTAACTGTAAATTGTTAATTTAACGTATAGGAATTTCAATGTTTATAGATTCCCGCTAAAAGCATGCGGGAATGACATGTAGAGGCACTTGGAAATGACAATCCTGCGCTTTTTGTCATTCCAGCGAAAGCGGGAATCTAACTTGAATTTTTTCCCTGAACCCTGAACCCCGACCCCTGACAACTGTAAACGGATAAGGATAAGGAGAATTTTATGGTGACTCAATTCAAAAACTTTATTAACGGAAATTGGGTTGATGCTTCAAGCGGCAAAACATTTAAAAATACCAACCCGGCTAATACCGATGATGTAATCGGTTTTTTTCCCGATTCAAACAAAGTGGATGTGGACAATGCCGTCAAAGCAGCAGTCTCAGCTTATGACAAATGGCGTTTAACGCCTGCCCCGAAGCGGGGTGAAATTATATCTCGTGCCGGTGAGCTTCTCTTAAAGCATAAGGGAGATATCGCAAAACTTATGACAAGGGAGATGGGGAAAATATTAAAGGAAACGAAAGGGGATGTTCAGGAAGGTATAGATACAGCCATATATACGGCAGGGGAGGGGAGAAGGCTCTTTGGAGAAACCACGCCTTCAGAACTGCCTGACAAGTTTTGTATGTCCGTACGCGTGCCTATCGGAGTGTGCGGAATTATCACTCCCTGGAACTTCCCCATTGCCATCCCCACCTGGAAGATATTCCCCGCGCTTCTCTGCGGAAACACAGTTGTTTTTAAACCCGCCCATGATACTCCGGCTTCCGCAGTGAAATTTGTTGAAATACTTGAGCAGGCAGGAGTTCCTGAAGGGGTGGTAAACCTTGTCCACGGAAGCGGTAAAAATGTTGGGAATCCTATAGTAGAGCATCCGGATGTAAACCTGATTTCTTTCACAGGTTCATCTGTTGTAGGGAGAGAAATTGCGGTTTGGGCTGGATCCGACCTTAAACGTGTATCACTTGAGTTAGGAGGGAAAAACGCTCAAATAGTTATGGATGATGCAGACCTTGATCTTGCTGTAGAAGGCGCGTTGTGGGGAGCTTTTGGCACAACCGGACAAAGATGTACTGCCACCAGCAGGCTAATACTTCACAAAAAAGTAAGTGAAAAATTTATGGATAAATTTGTTAACCGCGTTAAAAATATAAAAACAGGAAACGGGCTTGATCCAAAAATAGAAATGGGGCCGCTCGTAAACGCTTCCCAGCGTGAAAGAGTTCATAAATATATTGATATAGGGAAAAAAGAAGGCGCTAAACTCATATTAGGCGGATCATTTCATGAAAAGGGTGATTGCAAAAAGGGCTTTTTCTACAGTCCAACAATATTTGCGAACGTGAAGCAGAATATGCGAATCGCTCAGGAAGAAATATTTGGCCCGGTAGTCGTTATAATTGAAGTGGAAAATTTTGAAGAATCCATTAAAGTTTTAAACAACACCCGGTACGGACTCTCTTCTTCCATCTACACGAATGATGTTAATCAGGCCTTTAAAGCCATAAGAGATATAGAAGCAGGTATAACTTATATTAACGGCCCGACGATCGGCGCGGAAGTACATCTCCCATTTGGCGGGATGAAAGACACCGGCAATGGACACCGCGAGGCAGGGAAAACCGTCCTCGATATATTCTCGGAATGGAAAGCAATATATATAGACTACAGCGGCAAACTGCAAAAAGCACAAATCGACACATGAGTGTCGAATTACAGATTACAGATTACAAATTCCAAAGATCAAAAAAAGGAAATTCAAAACATTACACTTTGTAAGTGTGCTTCACAGGTGTTACCGTCATTGTTTGTAATTTGGAACTTTGAATTTATTTGATATTTGGTGTTTGCTATTTGAAATTTAAATAAAGTAAAGTATGCATTGTACTGATTATCTGAATAGAGTTTATTTATGAAGGCTCCTAAAATAATAACTCCCCTTCCTGGTCCGAAATCAGCCCGCATCATCAAACAGGACGAGTATTACACCTCCCCGTCCTATACCCGCGCGTATCCCCTTGTTGCGAAGCAGGGCAGGGGGGTTACTATTGAAGACTATGACGGGAATGTTTTTTTAGATTTTACCGCGGGGATTGCGGTTTGTGCTACAGGGCACTGTCATCCGGAAATTGTAAAGGTCATTAAAGATCAGGCGTCGAAACTCATCCACATGTCCGGAACGGATTTTTATTACAAGCCGCAGAGCGATCTGGCAAAAAAATTAGCGGAAATAGCCCCGGGCAAATCTCCTAAAAAAATCTTTTATACAAACTCGGGCGCTGAATCTGTTGAAGCGGCGTTTAAACTCGCGCGTTACGCGACAGAACGTCAACGGATTATATCTTTTTTAGGGGCTTTTCACGGCAGGACATTTGGTGCGCTATCTCTTACTGCCAGTAAAATCAGGCAGATAAAGCATTTCGCGCCCCTTGTTCCGGAAGTACATCATATCCCTTATGGGTACTGTTACCGCTGTCCTTACAACCTCACTTACCCAAAATGCAAAATATATTGTATTACCTATATAGAAGAAGAACTTTTTAAAAAAGATATCCCGCCGGAAGAAGTTTGCGCGTTTATAGTAGAGCCGATCCAGGGAGAAGGCGGATACATTGTCCCGCCGCCGGAATACCACCCTATGCTGAAAAAACTGGCTAAAAAATACGGGATTCTCTATATCGCTGATGAAGTACAAACCGGTATGGGCAGAACAGGGAAAATGTTTGCTACTGAGCACTGGGGTGTGGAACCGGATATCATATGCCTCGCGAAAGGAATAGCCTCGGGATTACCGTTAGGAGCTATGATCGCGAGATCAAAACTGATGGTTTGGGAAAAAGGTGCTCATGCCAGCACATTTGGCGGAAACCCGATATCCTGCAGGGCGTCGCTGAAAACAATTGAACTGCTCCAGAAGAAATACATAAACAACGCCGCGAAAGTAGGAGAATACATGATTAACAGGCTGAAAGCCATGCAGGAAAATTCATCGATTATTGGTGATGTGCGCGGCAAAGGACTCATGATAGCCGCGGAGATTGTAAAAAATAAAAAAGCTAAAACAAAAGCGCCGGAAATCAGGGAAGCAATTATACAAAAATGCTTTAAAAAGGGACTTCTCCTTTTAGGATGTGGCGATACGGCAGTGCGATTCAGCCCCTCTTTGATTATCACTAAACAAGCCGCGGATAAGGCTTTGGAAATTTTTGAAAAAGCATTAAAGGCAGTTAACAGTTAGCGGTTGACAGTTGACTGCTGATCCCTGAAACCTGCCGACTGGCCCCTGAAAAATTATGGATTTTGAGCTTACAGAAGATCATAAGATAATCCGCGAAACAGTTCGAAAGTTTGCCGAACGGGAGATTGCGCCCGGTATACGCGAGCGGGACGCAAAAGAAGAATTCGATCCATCCCTGCTTCAAAAAATGGCTGAGGCCGAGTTGCTGGGAATATGTTTGCCGCAAAAATATGGCGGCGCGGGTATGGACTATATTTCTCTCGGTATTGCCTGCGAGGAACTGGAAAGAGTAGACACTGCCGCTCGAGTCATCATGTCAGTTCATGTGGGTTTGAACAGCCTTGC
The DNA here is from genome assembly GCA_965367285.1 of uncultured bacterium. Lineage (GTDB taxonomy): Bacteria > Nitrospinota > Nitrospinia > CAJXCL01 > CAJXCL01 > CAJXCL01. The sequence goes on along the minus strand of CBDUII010000099.1, from coordinate 343 downwards.
CTTGCTGCAATGGGGCACGGAAGAACAGAAGGAAAAATATCTTGCAAACCAGGCAAAAGGAAAACAGGTTGCCACGTTCGGATTAACAGAACCGGGGGCAGGATCTGATGTTATTGCTATACAAACAACGGCAAAGAAAGACGGAAAACATTATATCCTGAACGGTGAAAAGACATGGATATCCCTCGCGGATAGTGCGGATAACCATTTGATTTTTGCCTAGACGGGACAATCAAAAAAACGTTACTGAAACAGCGCGTTCATAGGAGCCAAAAGTGTGTAAGCGGTTACAACCACAACCTTACATGGGAAAGTAGGATTAACGCTCGTAAAACATAGCATA
>CBDUII010000098.1:0-8048 GCA_965367285.1 uncultured bacterium | reverse complement strand
GAATCATAACAATCATATAAAGTCAGCGTATACGTCTTTTTACTTGCATTTTTCTCTCATTACTTTCAAGACATCTTCCCTTTCTTCCTAAAGTCTCATAAGGTCTTTTGGCATATACGGTATTTTGGGAGTTAACTGATTTCCCTGCGCCCATAGCTTTTTTCGTTCTTCTGGTGATTGTTCAGGTTCTGCTTTTTTCTCCGTTTCAGGCGCAATAGCGGGGTATTGTTCCAAGCTTAAATCCACCTTTTTACTTTTTGGTTCGGTCTTTTCCTCTGACAGCGCGTAAGCTACAGAGTTGCCTGTTCTATCAAGCCATTTTTTTGCCACACCGGAACTGATTGAAAAATTAATATCCGTAATAGCAATGCCCCCTGCTCCTTTTCTTGCAATATTTGAGTTAATGCCAACCATTGCTCCCTGCAGGTTAATAAGAGGGCCTCCTGAGTTCCCCCTGTTAAAGCTGGTTTCTGTCTGAAAAACATTTTTACCTTTAATTCCCTCAAAGTCCTTGACCCTTGCGCTGATGACGCCAGTGGTGAGCGTCCACAGTCCACCCTGTTCCGGATGCCCTATAGCGAGCACCGGATCTCCAATTTCCACTGAATCAGGATTTGCAAAAGGGATAGGCGGCAATTTTCCAGGATGAGAAAGTATTTTTAGAAGCGACAGATCCAGATCGACTGAGTATTTTATTAGCCGCGCTTCATAGCGATGCCGTAAATCTTCTGTTCTATCCCCTTTTATTTTTTCCGGCTTAAGAAATATAAAAAGACGCGGATAAACCCGGTTTGTGGCGTCATCTATAATTACATGGGCATTGGTAATAACCAGACCATCTTGATGGACAACAGAACCGGTGCCTATTGAACCCACACCGTCCTGGTGCAGGGCCATAACAACTACTACAGACGGACCCATGAGTTTATATATTTTTTTATAATCAAAACTCTCGGCATGCAGAGCACCTGTAGTTGTATGAATCAGTATTAGAATTAATAAAACACTGTAGGTAGTTTTTTTCATAAAAGGCCTTTCATGGTATGGTAACCGTTCACAGTTACCAGTTTACAGTTAACGTTTTTTTAATGAATTATGCAGTGCTTGAAGCATTTTTGAAATGGACTTCAATTCTTGAATGAGTTCTTTCGCATCGCTATTAGAAAAAACTTTACCTCTTTGTGAAATATACACTTATGTTCTACTTTCCGCAGCCGTACATTTTGCTATATTTAATAATCTCTGGAAATCTCGTATGCTATTTCTTTCACTTCCTTCTGCGATATTTGATGGAATCGATACTGATGCGCGCAACATTTGATCTTTCAAACCATAATCCCGGCAACCTCTCAACAAATTATAAAGTTTAACTACCAACTTACACGAGTTCTTCCATACTTCTAAATCTTCAAAGGAAGCGCCCATAATTCCCTCTTTCTTTCGTTCATATTTTTTAAACCGTTAACTGTCAACCGACAACCGTGAACGGTTACTTATTGCACTCCAGAGAACTGTTTCACAGTCATCTTTTATCCAGTTCTTTATTAAGCTCTTGATGCAATTGCTCGGCGTTTTCGCGTACATAGTTTTTGAATTTTTCGCTTAAGTCTTTCATCTCTTTTACAGTATTTTTAAACGCGTTCATATCTATTTTCGCCAGTGAAAAAATAGTGTTTTTGGTAGGGTGTTCCCAGCGATCGATAATTCTTGAGCCGTTAATGGTTCCACCAATAACGACCTTCATTGCTTCCTCTGTCTTTCCCATAATACTTATTTCATTTGGGTCGCCGGATGTTATTCTTTCCTTATAAGACTTCATGAGGTATCCAACATATGTTTCAATGGTAGATCTAAGCTCTACCCTGGCGAAACCATCTGCTTCTCTTCTTCCAAGAGAATAATCCCCTACTGTGGAAGCAGACCCTACCCCGCAAAGGACTTTAAAGTCGGTACATCCAGTATTTATCCATTTAGGGGCATTGTCTTTATCGGTAATCATTGCCGTGGTTGTTTGCTGCTGGCCCCCGGCACAAGCGCTTAAACTGATAGTACAAATAACAGCTACAAAAAACCTGAACATGCTTTTTTTACTCATTTTATTCTTACCTCCTTTTTTGAAATATGGTTAAATATTTGACAGGATAAATCGCAATGACACAGTCATTGCACTCAAAAAAAATCCGGTTCATCCTGCATTATGGAGTGACTGTGTCGATGCTTTTTTTCAATTCACCTCCTTTCCATGTTTTTTAATACATTGAGAAATTACTTTTTTAAATTTTTGTTTATCTTTTTCAGGTTTGGCTTGAGATGTTTCTTTTCCGGCACGTATAGAGCCTCCTGCAGCGGGTTCATCGATAGAAATCGCCAGATTTCCATTTTCTAATTTTGCAAACAGATCATCCGCTTCTTTTTTTTCATAAGCAACCTTCTTCTTTTTATCCTGTTTTTTGTACGTTACTTCAGTCGCGTAAATCCATCCTGTGATTTTCCTTTTCTTGATATATACCTGCGGCCAACAGTCTTTAACTTTTTTTATATCAACATTATCTCCCCGTTTTAGTAATGCTATGACAGGAGACTTGTTATTATTTTCTTTTCTTACTTTAGCTATTTTATTTTTTATATATACAGTTTCACAATAGCCATACTGCGGAAAAAACGTAATAATTAATAAAAACAATATCCCCCATGCCAGCATCTCATTATATCTCTTTTTGTTCTTTTTACTATTACTCTGTAAAAGCTTGTTTTTTTTAGGCGCTGTTAGTTCTTGTTTTTTACAGCGCCTTATGCAAAGCGTGGAAGTTTTTTCTGTCGATGCGCTGGAGCGGCAGCTCCATTTGATTTCGGCTCCCAACCGCTTTTTGCCATTGTGGTTTTTCATTATCTCTCCTGCAAACAAAATACCACGAATTATTAAATTACAGCAAGGGAAAAATTTATAATTAGCGGCAATTAATTCAAGAGGTTAAAACGTGCCAGGGAGCAGGCCGAAACACTCCAAAGTGAGTCTCGCTTTTAAGAAGTGCTTGGAATGCTTGAAAATTCAAGCATTCCATCCATAACAGATGGTACATTCTATAATAGCATAGCCCAGCTTTGCCGCAACCAAAATTTTTACCATGAAGCTCACGAAAAACACAAAAATTTTTTATTGTTACAACCTTACAGACTTTAGAGTTCATATTACAGTTCTAATGACATACTCCCCGACGCAGAGCATCGGGGTATCTAAAACAACTTTATCAATTTTTTCGACGTAGAACGTCGGGGAATTAAACCCACTGTGTGGGATTAAAAGCCATAGACGCTTTATAACAAGTTAGGCCTTCGGTGATTTTTCTAATGTCAAATATGTCAATCGATTGCAATGCAGTTGTCCATCCCCTGGATTCCCGCTAAAGCTTGTCCCTGAATGTTTTTATCAAGGGAACACGCGGGAATGACAGAAAGGCGCAGGGTGGCATAGCCACGCCACAATTACAACCCCATGTATCCCCATTTTTAAAGGGGGAATTTGGGGATAGAATTCCCCTCTAATAAGAGGGGTGTCCCTCCTGGACGGGGTGTGTTAAAAAACTTTGTCAAAATGGGACACCACATGGGGTATCCCACTGTGGAAATGAAATGTTGCAAGTTAGTAATATAGTGCCAGTTCGGGGAACGCATTCTACAAAAACTCATTTTGACTCCAATACAATAGACCCATCCCAATTATCCGGTAAGTTTGCAGTGTTAAGTTCATTAACGCGGGAAATCAATTGTTTCGATGCCGGGTCTTCTGGCCTCAAGGACAGCGCCGAAATAAATTTCTTTTTTGCGGTAACAAAATCCCGTGACAAATAAGCTTCAAAGGCTTCATGATATGTCTGATAATATTGCAAGTCGTCAGGAGAAGCGATGACATGATTACCGTACTTCAAAATTTTATTAGAGTTTCCTCCGTAAACTTCATAAACCTTAATAGCCTCTGTCTTACCCTTAACCTTGATCACATCCAGAATCCGGGCTCTAAACATACCCTGAGACAGGGATTTATAAGTAAATTCAGAGATCATTAAATGAGTATCATATTTTTTATTGGCACCTTCTAAACGGGAGGCAAGGTTCACGGCATCTCCCATAACGGTATAATCAAAGACACGTTTTGACCCCATGTTGCCAATTATCATTAGCCCTGTATTTATTCCAATACGGCAATTTAATTGAGGCAGTCTTTTCCTTGCCCAGACCTTGCGTAACTTATGAAGCCGTTGCTGCATTTTTAGTCCTGCTTTTACCGCCATATCAGCATGATGGGGCACAGACACAGGCGCCCCGAATTCCGCCATGATGGCATCCCCCTGGTATTTATCTATGATCCCTCCTTCGGATATAATGACTTCTGTCATTTCAGTGAAACACTGATTTAACAAACTCACGAGTTTGGAAGGAGCCATTTTTTCAGAAATCTCGGTAAAGCCTACTAAATCTAAAAACAACACTGTCAATCTACGTTCTTCTCCACCCAGGTGTAATAATTCAGGATGTGATAATAATTCATTAACGACTTTTTCAGGCACATACCGGGAAAATGTGTTACGTATAAATACCTGATCTTTAGAAATCACTATTTGGAGTCCAATAATTAACCCGAAAAAAACAAATAAAAAGCTGCTTCCAACAGTTACTATTGGGAAAAGGTAAAAACGGGTAATCTGAATCCATGTTAATCCAATAATACTGATGAAAATCACGCTCCCGCTAACGAACATAACCCACGAAAGTATTGGGAAAGCAGATAACACTGAAATAATGCTAATTAAAATAATGAAGTTGATTACTTCATGAAAAGACCATTCCCTGTAAAACGTATTTTCCAGTAACCCGTTTAACAATGCCGCGTGTATGCTCACCAAAGGAGTTCCATCTTCAAGTGGTGTTTGGCCTGAGTCAGAAATTCCATGAGAAACATCCGCAACAAAAACAAATTTTCCTTCAAAAAAATCTAATAAATTCCCCTGCAAATTTTCATTTTCAAAATATTTCAAAAGGGTGTGCGCTCCCATTTGTTTAAAATCCTTATTCCAGACGTTTACAAAGGGAATAAATGTACGTCCCTGATTGTCTATTGGTATGACCACATCATTATTCAGAATACTCTGATCTGTTGCAGGTATGATAATTTCATTTCCCCAATCAATAATGAGCTCGTCGAAAGACACATTGATATAATCCAGAAACATAGATAAAGCAAGGGCGGGAAAATATTTAGAGTCTACTTTTATAAGCACTGGAAAATGACGGTACACACCATCCTTATCAGCTTGCGCGTTTATATGGCCGGAATTAAAAGCTGCAAGGGCAAAGTCATCCAGTTGCATGAGAGCCTGGGTCGCATAAAAAGGATTTGAGGTTCCTTTTTCAACAGGATTTTTGAGATGGTTTGTCCTGAACCGTTCATAAGCTATCCCTTCTTCCCAATTAAAAGGACGATTCCGCGGGGAAAGTTGAAAAGCTATTGGAAGGTAAACTCGTCCATGGCTTTTTATGGATTCTGAAAATCTCTTATCTGAAACAGGATTACTGGGACGGGGAAAGATAATATCATAAGCCACTGCTTCCGGCCCAAGATTGGACAGAACAGTATTAACCATGGCCAAATCGGCACGATCTAATATGTTTTTGCCGAAATACTCATAAGTATCATCTGTGATTGTAAGATAAATGATTTGTGACGATGATTCAGGGGAATAACCCCTGTTCACCGCTTCTGTGTAAAAAAAGTCAAGAGCCTGAAAATCCCATTGGGTCAAAACAGACCCTGATATATTCCAAAAAATAACAACACTTGATATCAACCCCACCGCTATTAATATAATAAGCTTGAGGAGTTTTTTACTTTTTAACATTAAACCTGAATTTCTTTACCAGTAATGACTTGCCTGAATAAAGTGGAAGGCTGTCCAGAGACCAAACAGGTCTACCCTTTGAGCTTTCGATATTTCCTCTAACGTTTCCCGCCATCTCAAAAGGTTTGACCGATTTTTCCTCAAGATCAATTCTACTTTTTTTAACCAGTCTCTTTTCAAACTCAGACCATTTTGAATAAGACACATTTTTAGAACTAAATAAGGTGGACATCTCTGTAAGCTCATCAGGGCTGCAAATAACAGTAAATAACTCGGTTTCGCTTAAGCCATCAGGCAGGTAATATTCATTATCAGGCGGCAACACTAAAGCAGAGTTTTTAATAATTTTGCTTTTATTCAGCAGGGTTACTTTATTTTGATCAGTATGCACCACATACACATAAGTATCCTTTTCTGAAATAACATGAATACGCAGTTTATCTCTTGTTTTGATGTGTTCAACTGTCCTGGCCCGCGTGGAACCGTTGCCGGAAAATAATTCTATGCCAATCTTCGCGCGTACCATTTCTTGAGCGGCAACCGGGGAAGTCATTCCTATTATCAGAAATTCAATCAAAAATAAAATGCTTAATTGAAGGATATAACTTTTCATTATTCAGCCTCCCTTTCATTTTAGAGTGCACCGGGCGGCAAGTTGCCGCTCGGGGTACTTTAACTATAATGCAAGTAAAATACCATAAATTATGTAATTGTTAAACAAAATAAAAGCTATCAGTTTTTGTAAAAATTTCAACAGGTTGGAAAAATATTTTAGCGGAAAGGAAAAAAGGAAGACCACTCAAAGTGTTCTGAATGCTTGGAAATTCAAGCATTGAATCAGTATGTTGTTTTTTTAACGTCTTTAAATAGTCTTATTATTAGTTTTAACTCTTCTAAAGCTTCCCGCAGTTCATACAAAACCAGCAATTTATCTTTTTGAATCATTGGGTGCCATGGACAAACGGTTTTTGTTTGTCCGTGCTAATCAAACACGGACAAGCAAAGAACGCTTGTCCATGGCACCCCCAATTCTATAACGATGTCGTATTTTGGAGTACATCGAGTATCTCGATGCTTTTTTTGAATTGAGTGCAGTGACTGTCACTGCTTATTCGCATCAACGCGGTTGATGCACTCCAAAGAGGCAAAGCCTCATTACATACCCAGTCTGCTTCGCATCCACCCCGCCTCCGGCGTGCCTGTCCTGAATTAAACCGAAGGGCTCCCACAAAGCTGAGCTCAGCTCCGCGAAAGTGGGAATCTAAATTTTCGTGCCAGATTACTCTGGTTTCTTCTTTTTCGTTCCGGAGCTTAACCCTGGGATGAAAGGTTTACCCCACCTTATTGGAGGGAACCATGAGGAGTTATCTCTTATCAGATAGAAATTATTACTTTTAAGTTATAATAGTCACCTCTTGAGCTTGAGGACCCTTTTCTCCTTCGACTACTGTAAATTCCACTTTCTGATCATTCTCCAATGAGCGATATCCATCGCCTTGAACGGCACTAAAGTGAACAAAAACATCCCCACCTTTATCGCGGGATATGAAGCCATAACCTTTATTGCTGTTGAACCACTTAACAGTGCCGGTTTCACGCTCTGCCATAAATCTAACCTCCTTTTAAAATTTTAGAATGTTCTCATTCTATGTCAAAGGATAATTTGCATGCCCTTCAATGGAGAGCATTTTCCTTTTCATTAATATACCGCCCGGAGCGGAAAACCCTCCTAAACTTCCATCGCTCTTAACAATGCGGTGGCAGGGTATAATTAAAGGAACAGGGTTTCTGCCCAAAACATTCCCGATTGCCCTTGCCCCTGCCGGGACGCCTGTTTTTTCCGCAAGCCACTTATATGTTTTAACTTTCCCAAATGGTATTTTCATCGCCTGTCTATAAACTTTCTTTTCAAAGTCGGTCATTGCTCTCATATCTATGGGAAAACCCAACCGGGCTTTATTTTTCTTGAAATAATCACATATATTTTTGATAAGGATTTTAATGCTGCCTGACCTTTCAACAATGTTTTTATTATAGAAAAAAATGATTTTCTCCAGTTTTTCTTTTTTCATTCCCGGTAAATAGATTTTTATGATTCCCTGGTTTCCTTAAATCATTCTACACCTTCCAAAATATGTTTTTAAATTGACTTAT
>CBDUII010000097.1:0-8057 GCA_965367285.1 uncultured bacterium | reverse complement strand
ACCTTAATACTTTTCGTTTTTACCTGGGAAAATTGTTTTTAATTTGCTGTATGTTCTTTCATTGAAGCCGGGAAAGAACATATTTCCTTCCTTTTTTTTCCGCCCTGCTCTTTTCTTTGCACCCGTTAAACACAGAGTCGGTTTGTTATTTGAGCGGCAGGGCTTCAATTTTTTTAGCTTTTTTTTATTTATTGTCTATCTGCTTTTTTATCAGGGGGAAAAAACTGCTGAAAGACAACCACTTCTTTTTATCTGTTTTATTTTTTCTTGGAACAATTTTCTTTTTTATAACAGGCTGGCTCTCGAAACAAAATGTCGCTACCCTGCAATTTGTTTTAATAGGGATAAATTATTTTTTCTATTCAGCTCAAGATTCAGAAAGCGTTTTTATTAAAAAAAATAAGGCCTTTTTAATATTTTTAGGGCTTCTTGGTCTTGTTGCTGTTTACTATGGCGCAAGGAATATTCCCGATCCCGGAGCGGGCAAATACAGTTCTTTAGCTTATTTTGCGACTCAATTTAACGCAATTCCCTTATATTATCTACGTCTGTTTTTATTTCCGTTTAACCTGAATATTGACCCTGACTTCCCGGTTTTTCACTCATTGGGATTTACTCAAATCACAATTTCTGTTTTAACCATTCTTTTTTTAATATTCTTTTTTATAAAAATTCAAAAAAGTTCATTAAATAGCTTCCAAAAAACTTATGATGAAAAAAAATGGATGTCTTTTGGTCTGCTCTGGTTTTTTCTCACCATATCCCCTACATCCAGTTTCATCCCATTGAATGAGCTTGTTTCCGAACACCGCGCTTACCTGCCGTCAGCAGGACTTTGCATTTTCTTTGCGGCGCTGCTTTTAGCATCAATGAAGAAATTAAAAGCCTCCTTTTTAAAATTCAGCAAACACGGATTTATTTCAGGTCATTCCATTATTCTCTTAATAATATTATTTTTTTGCTTCAATGTCGTAAACAGGAATTTTGTATGGAAAAACAGTGAAAGAATTTGGACGGATGCTTTAAAAAAATCGCCGTTAAAAGCCCGGCCTTATAATGAAGTCGGTCTGATATTCTTCGAGCAAAAAGAGCTTAATAAAGCTGAAATTTTTTTTAAAAAAACCATAGAACTGAATCCGCGATATAGTCATACCATTGTTAATCTCGGTAATTTATATAGTTACCAGGGCAGGAAGGAAGAAGCGATATTAAAATACCAATCTGCCATTGAATTGAAACGTCCTGATTCGTACCACGCTTTTATAGGTCTGGGAAATATTCATGTTAAAAATAATCAACTACAAGCAGCGCTGGATGAATACAAAAAGGCTGTTTCTCTTAACCCGGAACATCCCCTTGCCATCTACAATATAGGAAGAATTCATGAACTGTTTAACAAAACTTCAGATGCCCGGACTTTTTACCAAAAAGCCGTAAATATCGACCCGGACTTTTTTCTTGCTCTGAACAACCTCGGAGTTATTTATATTCATGAGGGCCGCTATCATGAAGCGGTAACATTATTAAAAAGAGCCCTTGAGGTAAATCAGCATTATGTTGAGGCGCTCGGTAATTTAGGTGTCGCGTATCACCTGATGGGAGATGTTGATCTGGCAAAAATTTATTACCAGAAAGCATTGGATAATAACCCTGATTATCAGCTGGCTAAAGAAAATTTAAATAAGCTAATGATTAAAAGAGATAAATCCCAAATATCAAATTACAAATAGCAAATAAATCTCAATAACCAAAATTACAATGACCGAAACAAAACGTATGCGGAATTGTTTCGGTTATTTAAAAATTGGAAATTGGGATTTAGCATTCATTTTGGTTGCGAAAGAAAGCCAGGCTATGCAGATTGTGAAAATATAATCACGGACAATATGCCGAGAAGTCTTGACATATTCCTGTTCACAAAGTATATTTGTGAAGCTCCACGACTTTATGAGAACACACATGGGGTATCCCACTATGGCACTGTGGCTTCTTGTGTTACGGGGTTGGGGCGAAATTCCCGCACCGAAAGTCATTCACCCACGGGTTCACATCCGTGACTTTCTGGTACGTGGGTAAAAAAACCTGCGCTTTTAATTTAAAAATATGGGTTTATTAGACCATTTTAAAAAAAATAAAAAACCTGAGAAGATAAAAGAGAAAGCAATTCTATCGGACCATCTTACTGACCCTTACCAGATGAAAATCCATTTAGAAGAGATCATTAAAGAACGTGTCTTTGCCAGTGTCAAGCTGGATGATTATCCAGAACCATACTCCACTTTCTTTTTAAAGCTTGATAAGGGGGGAAAACCTATAATCTTTATGGATACTTTGATGCCAGAAGATGGAAACGACCTTATTGTGGACTCAAAAAAGATCACTTTTAATTATATTTTTAAGGGGAAATTTTTTGGCTTTGAAAGCAAATATCTTGGGATGGAAAAGGATAAATTTATAGCATTCAAGATATCGATGCCTGTAGAAATCAAAAAAGTGGAAAACCGGCAATCCGTAAGGGTCAGGCCCTCTCTTGGCGAACCCATATATGTGTTGTTCGAAGAAGAAGACGTGGAGGAAGCAGTGGATATCGCCGCTGGAGGATTGGCTTTTTACACAAAGAGAATTATAGAAAAGGGAGAGATTTATGATAAGTTTACTTTTATTCTTCCGCCGGATAATCGCAAAATGCATACACACGCAAAAGTTTTGAGATTTATTGAGAAAGCCGCCCCTTCCAGAAGAGATAAGCATATATGTTGTGTTGAATTCCTTGATATGAGATATTCTCAAAGAGAGACGATAGTAAAATATATTTTTCAAAGGATACGTCAAATTGTCCAGGAGAGAGTGGAGGTAGAAGGCTAAATGTTTAACATCAAAAGAAAAAGAAAAGAAGATGATTTAACTTACCTTGAGCGGGTTTATAGCAAAATCTTAAAAAAGGATCCCAATTCTTTTCTCTATTTGCCTTTAGCGTCTATTTTTTACCATAAAGGCAATACAGAAAAAGCCATTAAAACACTCCAAAACAGCCTTTCGGTTCATTCAAATTATGTAACTGCGAAATATTATTTAGGTTTCCTTTACCGTGAAAATGGTGAAGTTGATAAAGCGGCGGAAATGTTTAAAGAAGTTGCTTTTGCCTCTCAGGGACACTATGCCGCTCATAAAGCGCTGGCTCAATATTATTTGGATAAGAAAGATGAACGAAACGCATTAACAAAATTAAAAGAATTAGACCGCCTTGTTCCTTCGAATGTGTTTGTTCATGATCAAATAAACCGGCTTGAACAGAAGTTAAAGGAAAATAAGGGAGCTCTGACTTCAGCAAAAGAAGATGAAGAGAAGACCTGGAAGAGAAAAAATGTTTCTGAAATGGTACCGCCTCAATTAAAGAAGCAAAACGAGAAAAAAGATGCTAAATTAGGAGGTTCAGATAGAACGATCTATTCTTTAGAAAACTGGTTGAAAAATATTGATCGAATATATGAAGAAGCATAAAGCGGCAAGGCACCGCAACCAAAGGGAGCTGCCACTCCAGTGAACTAACAGAAAAAACTTGCTCAGCTTTGCATAAGGCGCTGTAAAAAAAACAAGCTTTTACAGAGTAATACTATAAACCTGTAATCAGTTTTATTAACAATTTCTGCCTTTAACAAATGAATTTTAAAGAAATCAAAAAGCTCATATCTATTTTTGAAGATAGTAAAATATTATCCGAACTGGAAGTCGAAGAGTCCGGTTTTCGAGTTCGTTTAAAAAAATCGGGACATGAAACGGAAGTCATTCAAACAACCCATCCAGCGCAAACGTCTGCTGCCAAACCTTCCCATATAGCTGTTGGTAAAACAGAGGAAGCACATGAAGAGGGAATGGAAGGTTTAATAAAGTTTGAATCACCTGTAGTCGGCACTTTCTATCACGCCCCCGGTACTAATAAAAAGCCTTTTGTAACGGAAGGTGAAATCGTTAAACAGGGGCAAATCCTGTGCATTATCGAAGCCATGAAAATCATGAATGAAATTGAGGTTGATAGAAAAGGACGTATTATTAAAGTCCTGATAGAAGACGATACTCCCGTGGAATTTGGACAGCCTCTCTTCCTCATAGAACCCCTTTGAAATTTAAGATTTACGGTTTTGGTCTGCGTAATCATTTTCTAATCTGTGTAATCATTATCGATATGTTTCAAAAAATCTTAATAGCCAACCGTGGTGAAATTGCTTTAAGAATAATCAGGGCATGCAGGGAACTGGGAATCAAAACAGTTTCCGTACATTCTACAGTTGATGATAACTCTCCTCATGTTCGTTTCTCGGATGAGTCTGTCTGTATAGGTCCTCCGGAAAGCCATCTGAGCTATCTCCAAATTCCAGGTATTATCAGCGCCGCTGAGATAACAGGCGCGGACGCCATTCATCCGGGATATGGATTTTTATCGGAAAACCCCCGCTTTGCGGAAATCTGCAATTCCTGCAAGATTAAATTTATCGGTCCCACACCAGAAAACATGCGAATCCTTGGAAATAAAGCAAGAGCCAAGGAAATTATGAAAGCCGCAGGAATCCCGGTTATTCCGGGCACAGAAGATCAAGTGGATTCCGCTGAAAAAGCCAAAAAAATGGCTAAGGAAATAGGGTATCCGGTAATGATTAAATCATGTTTTGGAGGCGGCGGAAGAGGAATGAGAATAGTTGAAAAAGGAGAAAAAATCGAAGCGATATTCTCCTCTCTTCAAAAAGAGGCTTTAAACGCATTTGGAGAATCTCACCTCTATTTAGAAAAATATATTCAAAAACCAAAACATATCGAATTCCAAATTCTTGCCGATAATGAGGGAAATATTATCCACCTGGGAGAAAGGGATTGCTCTATTCAGCGTCGCCATCAGAAACTGATAGAAGAAACTCCAGCTATTACACTTAGCGATTCTTTGCGAAAAAAAATGGGAGAAGCCGCAATTCAAGCGGCAAAAGTCACAAATTACACTTCCGCCGGTACTGTTGAATTTTTAGTGGATCCCTCGGGGAATTTTTATTTTATCGAAGTAAATACTCGCATTCAAGTGGAACATCCTATAACAGAAATGGTAACCGGCATAGATCTGATAAAAGAACAGATTAAAATTGCCGCGGGGTGGAAACTTTTATCAGGGAAAAACAACGTTCGTTTTGAAGGTCATAGCATTGAATGCCGTATTAATGCCGAAGACCCAAAAAAATTCATCCCCTGTTCCGGCAAGATAACCGCGTTGAATATACCCGGTGGCCCCGGAGTAAGGGTGGATACGGCTATATATTGTGATTACACGGTTCTCCCTTACTATGATTCTTTAATTGCCAAACTGATTGTTCATGGAAATAATCGAGAAGAAGCCATCAGGAAGATGAACCAGGCTTTGCATGAGTTTCAGATAGAGGGAATAAAAACCACTATTCCCTTTCATAGAAAAGTCTTTACAGACAAAAAATTTCTTAAGGGAGAATTCTATACTGATTTCGTGGATTCTTTTCTTCAACAGTAGCTCTTCCATTCTTCAATAAATACTTTCAATGCAAAAAAAACCGTTTGCCGCGAAAACACGAAGGCACAAATCTATAAATTTTGGGTTTTGGATTTTGGATTTTGGATTGGAATTCATAAATCTGAAGTCATCTCAATCCGCAATCCGCAATCCGCAATCCGCAATCTTAATAATGCCTTTGTGCCTGTTTGCCTTTTTCCTTACTTCCTGCAGCATTGACCGTATAGCTATTAAATCTTCCATCTCTATACTTAAAAACACGGTTTTAGCCCTGAATGAAGAAGAAGATCCGGATATTGCGGAAAAAGCCATCGCTTCCCAGTTAAAAATGCTGGAAGGGATGATCAAAACCGATCCGGGAAACCATGAAATTCTATTGCTTGCAACAAAAGGATTTTGCTCCTATGCCTTTAGCTTTATAGAGGACAATGATAAAGAAAGAGCAAAAATATTTTATAAGAGAGGTCTTAAGTATGGCACGCAAATTTTAAAAATCGATGAATCTTTTAAAGCGGCGCTAAACAATATTAACAATGAAGATCTCCCAGCCCTGTTCTGGACCGCTTACTGCTGGGGAAGTTTGATAAACCTGAATCGCAATTCTCCTGAAGCTCTTATAGCCCTTCCTCAAGTAGAGAAAATGATGAAAAGGGTATTGGAAATAAACGGGGGTTATTATTTCGGAGGAGCACATCTGTATTTTGGAATATTATATGGAAGTCTGCCCCCCATGTTCGGGGGAAACCCCGATAAATCCCAATTCCATTTTAATAAAGCGCTAAAAATAACGCGGCGGGAGTTTCTTATGGTTCATGTCCTTTACGCAAAATCCTACGCGATACAAACGCAAAATAAAACTCTCTTTGAAAGCCTTCTTAAAGAAGTATCAGACTCCCCACCTGACATTCTCCCCTCTCAACGCCTTGCTAATGAACTTGCCAAAAAGAAAGCTAAAAAACTCCTACAGGATATAAACGAATACTTTTAACCGCAGAGGGCGCTGAGCACACTGAGGAAAATTTTATCCTCGCACTGCAAATCCGTAAGGTTGTAACAATAAAAATTCTTCGTGTCTTTCGTGAGCTTCGTGGTAGAAATCTTGGTTGCAGCCACTGGCCGCGCTGTGGTCGGTTCTAAAATGCCATTTCAAACATCCTCAACCACGTCAAACATACAATCACTGTTCTTGACGTGTCAATGGGCGCTCTGCTGCAGGACAGGGGCCTGCCGTCGGGTTACGCGCCGGATCTATGGAATATCGAAAAACCGGATATTATTAAATCTGTTCACGCGGAATATGTTAAAGCCGGCAGTAATATTATTTTAACGAATACATTCGGCGCATCGCGCCTCCGCCTCAAGGAATTTCAGGAAGATAAAAATTTGAAAAAAATTAATAAAGCGGCTGTTGCAAATGCTCGCGCCGCTTCTAACAATAAATCCTTTATTGCCGGAGATATCGGCCCCTGCGGAACAACCATTGAGCCATTTGGAGAACTCCCTTTTAAAGACGCTATCGCGATATTTAAAGAACAGATGAAGATACTTGTTGACGCGGGTGTTGACCTGATTTCCATTGAAACTATATTCGATCTGCAGGAAATAAAAGCCGCTGTGATCGCCGCGAAAGAAGCGGGAAATGTTCCGGTAATGGCAATGATGACTTTTACCAGAGACCTGTTGACCGATACGGGAACAGACCCGGAAACCGCCGCGGTTGTGTTGGAAGGACTTGGAGTGGATATTATCGGAACAAACTGTTCTACCGGTCCGGAACATATGCTTCCGGTGGTGGAAAAACTGGCACAGGCGACGGATAAATTTATTGCCGTGCAGCCGAACGCGGGTTTGCCGGTTAATAAAGATGGAAAAACTATTTTCCCCGCGACTGCGAATGAGGTAGCCTCTTTTGCGAAAAAATTCGCTCAGGCAGGCGCAAATATTATTGGCGGATGTTGCGGAACAACACCAGAATATATCAAACTGATCTCTAAAATTTTAAAAAACAAAGTTCCAAAACCAAAAACCAAATCAACATGTCTCAGGATAACGAGCAGGGTTAAAACCGCTTATATCGGATCGGGTTATCCTTTTTTTAAAATCGGGGAAAAGATCAATCCCACAGGGAAAAAAGCTTTTGCAGAATCCATTAAAGAAGGAAGAACCGACCTCGTTGTTACAGAGGCCCGCAGAGAGTTTGAAGCAGGAGCAGACGCCCTGGATGTTAATGTGGGAGTTCCGATGATTGACGAACCGGCTATGATGGCAAAAGCCATTGCCGCGGTTCAAAATGTTGTGGATATACCGCTTGTTATTGACAGTTCGAATCCCGACGCCCTGGAACAAGGTTTGATAAATTATACAGGGAAGGCGCTGGTCAACTCTGTAAATGCGGAAGATGAAAAATTAGAAAGGATATTACCCATTGTAAAAAAATATGGAGCAGCGGTAATAGGGCGGACTGCCGGAAATAAAATAACGGAAAAAGCAAAAGACCGCTTAAAAAGAGCGAAAAGAATATTAAAAAATCATT
>CBDUII010000096.1:0-8082 GCA_965367285.1 uncultured bacterium | reverse complement strand
AACGAGGAGATAACCCGTATCAAACTGCACCAGATTGACTTTGAGAATTTCAAGAAACCAAAAGGAGAGATTACGCTGGTAGTGGAAGGAACTAAAAAATCAAAAAGCAGGGTTAAAGAGCAAGGAACAAGAGGCAAGGGCGATGGATCAAATCTTGCTTTTTCCTGCCCCCTGACCCTTGCCCCCTGACCCCTTTTTATTTATCAGTATTTCGTGCTCGTGACACAAACTGTCTAATGAAATAGAGTCCAGTATTTCCGTCATTTTATCGCTCAGTTTTTGCCATACTAACCGGCTAACACATTCGTCAATTTTATCGCAGTTATTATTTCTTTTTTTATTTTTATTATGGGTCACGCATACTTGCTTTGGCGTTACAGATTCTTCAACACTCTTTAATACATCTCCTATGCTTATTTCCTTTGGATTTTTTGCCAGGACATAACCTCCGCCCGGGCCTCTAACGCTTTTTACCAGGTTTGACCTTCTGAGTTTCATAAATAACTGTTCGAGATAATGAAGAGAAATATCCTCTCTTACTGATATACTTGACAGCGGTATAGGAGAACTTTGAGAGTGGATAGCTATATCGATAATCGCTCTAACCGAATAATAACCTTTAGTTGAGATTTTCAAAGTAATTACCTGAAATTTTGGTGTGCTAAAACCATAATTAATAAAGCAGAAAGTCTCTTTTCTAAATCCGGTCTAAAAATCCGAAATTCGAATGTTAAAATCCGAAACAAATCCAAATTATAAAAATTTTAATGTTCAAAACCTCGAAGCCTTTTTTCATAACAAAAGACATTTAAATGTTTTGAATTTTGAACATTTGACATTAGATATTGTTTCGAGATTCGTGCTTCTGATTTCGAATTTTTTCAAAGGGAAATAAAAAACTTCCTTAAAAAAGAAGTCTTTGTAATGCAATAGTTTAAAAATGCTTAGAAATATAGCACTTGTCACTGCTGTCCGGGAAAATAATAACAATTACACCCTGGTCGATTCTTTTCGCCATTTCCAGGGCGCCTGCCATTGCTGCGCCGGAAGAGTTGCCTACCTGCAGCCCTTCTTCAATTTCCAGCTTTCGAACCATGTTGTAAGCATCCTCTGTTTTTACTGAAATTTTGTCGTCCGCAAAGGATTCATCGTAAATTTTCGGAACAATAGAGGTTTTCATATGTTTCAACCCTTCAAGACCATGCAAAGATTCATAGGGTTCAATCGCAATGATTTGAATGGAGGGGTTAAGTTCTTTTAAGCGCCGCCCTGTTCCCATTATGGTGCCGCTTGTTCCTATGCCCGCGACAAAATGTGTAATGCGCTTATCTGTTTGATTATAAACTTCGGGAGCGGTCGTTTCGTAATGAGATTTCCAGTTCGAGGGGTTATTATACTGGTCAGGCATAAAATATTTTTCCGGGTTTGCTTTATAAATTTCCTCTGCTTTAAGAATAGCTCCATCGGAACCCCCAAGCGGATCGGAATAGATAATTTCCGCGCCATATAATTCAGCCATTTTAGCTTTTCTTTCCCTGCAAATATTTTCCGGCATTATCAGCAGCACCTTATACCCTTTTATCTTTCCTATCAGGGCATACGAAATGCCGGTATTCCCGGATGTTGAATCCAAAATAATTTTATCTTTAGTTAATAATCCTGCTTTTTCTCCATCCTCAATCATTTTTAGAGCCGGCCGGCTCTTTACCGAACCCCCTAAGTTCATGCATTCGGCTTTGGCATAAATCTCGATATTTTTAAAATCTTTTGTTAAATGAGTTATTTTTATTAAAGGGGTATTTCCAATTTTCTTTAATTGTGACTCTGAAAAGTCTTTTATATCAATATTTACACAATTTACACAGTTTTGGATGTCAGCCATATACATTTTTCTACCTATGATGATTGTGAAAGAACTCCACAGAGCGGCCAGTGACCGCAACCAAAAGGGCTACCGCCCGGCTGACTCAAAAAATTTTGCAGAGCCTTGCATAAGGCGCTGTGCTTTGCATAAGCCGCTGTAAAAAGCAAAAGCTACACAGCGGGGCTAAAAAAATCACAACCAAACAGCGCCTAAAAAAACACAGTTTTATAATCTTGTACTACAGAATTGTTCGTAATCAATAAGTTCTTTTATGGTTGGATTCTCCCCGCAGACAGGGCAGTTTTTATCTCTTTTCAATTTCAATTTCCTAAAACTTACCGCTAATGAATCATATAAGAGCAGGGTGCCTATCAAAGGTTTTCCGATATTTAAGATCAATTTTATTGTTTCTACGGCTTGAAGCACCCCAATAGTGCCGGGCAAAACACCCAATACACCTGCTTCCTGGCAGCTTGGCGCCATACCTGGAGGAGGAGGTTCCGGGTACAAACAGCGGTAACAGGGCCCTTCTCCGGGTTTAAATACAGTCAGTTGTCCTTCAAACCTAAAAATACTCCCGTGAATATTGGTTTTGTTCATAAATACACAGGCATCATTAATTAAATAACGGGTCGGAAAATTATCCGTCCCGTCCAGAATTATTTCGTAATCTTCAATTACTCTTGCGATGTTTTCCGAACTCAATCGTTCTTTAAACAACCGGATGTTGACATCCGGGTTGAGTTTTTCTATGGTCATTTTTGCTGATTCAGCTTTGTTTATTCCAATTCGATCATTAGAGTGAAGAATCTGCCTTTGCAGGTTACTGAGATCCACCTCATCAAAATCAACAATCCCAAGATTACCTACGCCTGCGGCAGCCAGATAATATCCTGCGGGGGAACCTAACCCTCCTGCCCCTATTAGAAGTACTTTAGCGTCTAATAATTTTGATTGTCCTTTGCCGCCTACTTCCGACAGGATAATGTGCCTGCTGTATCTAAGTATTTGTTCTTCCGAAAAAGCAAACATTTTTTCTTTTTTTATAGGACGCAGATTTTACGCCTATGTATTTAACTCCTGAATAATGAAGTCCATTGTTTAAAGAGAAAAAGCTCGAAATCCAAATGTCCAAAACCTCGCATAATTTTTGCGGTTTTCTGTTTTGGATTTAGAATTTTGGTCATTTGGTATTGTTTCGAATTCCGTATTTTTATTTTCCCCCGGCAATTGCGGGGATGATTGATATTTCGTCTCCATCCTTTACTGAAGAAGATTCCCCATCGACAAACCTGATATCCTCTTCATTAATATAGATATTAATAAACCTGCGCAATTGCCCTCCTTCATCGTAAATGCGTTCTTTAATGCCCGGATAATTTTTTTCGAGGTTATCAAATATCTCCTTCACATTACTTCCTTCCGCTTCAATCTCCGATTGATTATTTGTTAACTTTAGTAATGGCGATGGAATTCTGACTTTAACGGCCATATCTTTCCTCCTATGAATAAAATAAAAAGATTAGTTTTTTTCCATTAAATCATTGAACGCTCCCAGCTTTGGTTCAATAATGGAAATTTTTCCGACACGATTTTCTATAGCTTCCCTTGTTTTAAGACCGTTACCGGTAATCGATAAAACTGTTAATTCGTCTTTTTTAATTCTCCCCTGTTTGATTAGTTTTTTTGTCACAGAGACCACAACTCCACCGGCTGTTTCCGTAAAAATTCCTTCTGTATTGGCCAGGAGTTTCATTCCTTCCACAATTTCGTCGTCATTAACGTCTTCCCCCCAGCCGCCGCTTTCCTCAGTGGTTTTTACGCCGTAATATCCGTCTGCCGGATTTCCAATGGCAATGGATTTGGCAATAGTATTGGGTTTAACCGGTTTTATAACATCCGTCCTATTTTTAATAGCGGTTGTTACAGGAGCACAACCAGTAGCCTGGGCCGCGAAAAATTTTGTTTTGACTTTGTCTATAAGACCTAAATCTTTGAATTCTTTGAAACTTTTCCAAATTTTTGTAATCAGGGAGCTGCTGGCAACAGGAACTACAATATTGTCAGGGGTCTTCCACCCTAATTGTTCCATGATTTCATAACCAAAAGTTTTAGAACCGTCTCCATAATAAGGGCGAATATTAATATTTACAAAAGCCCACTTAAAATTCATGGCTATCTCGCTGCAAAGCCTGTTGACATCGTCATAGGTGCCTTGAATACCGATGACTTTGGCGCCGTAAATTAAAGTTCCCATGATCTTTCCCGGCTCCAGATCGGCTGGAATAAAAATGTAACTTTCCAATCCGGCTTCAGCGGCATGGGCCGCAACGGAGTTGCCCAGGTTGCCGGTGGACGCGCAACCCACCGTATTCATTCCAAGTTCTTTGGCTTTAGTTATAGCTACGGCAACCACCCTGTCCTTGAATGAAAATGTAGGATGATTAACACTGTCATTTTTTACGTACAGATTATCAATTCCTAAAGCCTTACCAAGATTTTTTGCTTTTATGAAAGGTGTAAAACCGCACTCAAGACCAACCGTTGGCTCCCCGTCAATAGGCAATAACGCTTTATACCTCCACATATTTGGCGGCGAATTCTCTATTGACTTACGAGAGATAACTTTTTTAATTCCTTCATAATCATAATCAACTTCTAAAGGTCCAAAACAAAATTCACATACATGCAAAGCTTCTTTGGGATAAACTTTTCTGCATTCTTTACAAATTAAACCTTTAACAAAACCCATCTTTTTAATTCCTTACTTTAAATTTAATAGTATAGGGATTTCCATTTTTATTGTTTTGAAATCAACATGATAAAAAATAAAAACACTGTTCATCACCAATTATGTCATGCCCGAATGTTTTTATCGGGCATCCAGAAGTTTGTCCCTCTCAGATTCCCGCTAAAGCTTGTCCTCGCACGCTTTAAAGCGGGGAGCGTGCGGGAATGACAGCCTTGTGGTTTTATGGAGTGTGGGCTGTAATGTCTCATGTTCTTTGCTTACTGTCTTCTGTCCACTTTTCTACTTGAATCCCTTTTCCAGGGTCATATATCGATTTCCGGTATCCGGGAATAAAGTCACTACATTTTTTCCTTTTCCGAGTTTAGCGGCTACTTTCATCGCGGCAAAACAGGCTGCTCCGGAAGAAATACCTACGATAAGTCCCTCTTCTTTTGCTAATCTTTTAGACATGGTATAAGCATCATCGTCAGATACCGGAATGATTTCATTCATGATATTAAAATTCAATACATTTGGGACAAATCCGGCGCCAATTCCCTGGATTTTGTGGTACCCCGGAGATCCCCCGGAAAGGACCGGAGATGACATCGGCTCCACACCTACAATTTCCACATCAGGATTATCGGCTTTTAAAACCTCTCCCACTCCGGTGATAGTACCTCCGGTGCCAACTCCCGCGACAAACGCGTCCAATGTTTTCCCTGCCATGGCTTCTTTAATTTCTACTGCAGTGGTTTTCCGGTGTATTTCGGGATTTGCCGGATTATTAAACTGTTGCGGCATAAAATAGCCCTGGTTTTTGCTGATAATTTCTTCCGCCTGATCAATTGCACCTTGCATCCCTTTTTCTAAGCCGCTCAGTTGTGTGGTTGCTCCAAAACATTCTAATAAAAACCTTCTTTCGTAACTCATACCTTCAGACATAACCAGCAGAACTTTATATCCTTTAACTGCCCCAATCATAGCCAGACCAATACCAGTATTACCACTTGTCGGCTCAACAATAGTATCTCCCTTTTTAATCAGGCCTTTTTGTTCCGCATCCTCTATCATACTTAATGCAATCCGGTCCTTAACACTGCCCCCGGGATTTAAAGATTCCAGTTTAGTGTAAATGGCCGCCATATTACTTTCAACAATTCGGTTGAGCCTGACTAATGGCGTTGAGCCAATTAAATCAGTTACATCTTTTGCTGAACCATTTAAGTTTTGATTCATTTTTAGTCTCTATTAATAAATCCCCCCACTTCCCCTTTTACACATGGGAAAATGGGGGGATTTAATTATGGGCACTTCTAAAAACTCACATTCACCGTTTCTAATCCCCCTTAATAAAGGGGGATTAAGGGGGTTGTTAGCGCAAAAACAGGGTTTTCAGAGGTGCCCTAATACCAAAAACCACTTTACAAAAATCTATTGATTAAGAAATCATATAATACCTAACTGTTTTTGTCAAGTATTGCCGCAAAATCAATACCATCCCCCACTCTCAATTAAACTCTTGAGTTCTTGATAAATATATTGCGTGGGAAGAATTTTCTGTTTGTTCCTTGGAGCGGTAGCTCCATTTGGTCGCGGCAGCTTGCCGCTATATGAATACCGCAGGAGATACATTGAACCGCTTTGCCAGTGCCCGAATCTGCCTTATGTTAAGTTCTCGGTTACCTTTTAAAATATCGGACACAACACCTTGAGAACCTATATCAGATAGTTCCGATTGCGCGAGTCCATGCTCATCCATGAAAAAACGTAACATTTCCGCGCCGCTGCACTTTGGCATGGGATAGTATTTCTCCTCATATGCGTGTATCAAGGTGCCAAGCGTATCTAAAAGCTCATAGAGGGGATGTCGTTCGTCTGTACCAATTTCATCAATAAGGTTTTCTACTCGTTTAACTGCTTTTTGATACTCTCTTTCGTTGCGAATGGCTAAAAGTGGACTAATTGCTGACCAGTGGGTTTCTATATCTTTGGTTATAGTATTCATTGTTTCCAATCTCCCTTATTATATTTGCGATGGGTTAAAATATTACGAATGTAAACCTTACCACGATTGAAGTGGATTGATACGATGAGCCTATATTTATTGCCACTAATGTTGAATACAATCAAGTCTCCCACTTTGTCGGCAGCAGGAAAGGCAGCCCGTAATTCGTTAAAATTGCCAAACGTACTTTTTTGCATAGCTTTGAACCAGCGTGAGAGTGAATTTTTGCTATCTGGATATTGCCTCCAAAATCTTTGTAATGCTTTCCTGCTGATTAAGTGCACAAATTAATAGTATCTCAAAATGAGATGTCATGCAAGTATAAATAAAGGTTACAAAATTGCTTTCAGACATGAAACAGAAAACTTAAAAGCTCTACAGCCTGTTGCCGGAGTAGTAGATCAGGCGTAATGCCGAAAAAATGGTTAGGCTCTTTATTAATTAAAACGTTACCGTTTCTATAATCACTAATCAACGGGCGGTTATCTTGATACATTATTTTTAATTTGATTATTTTTTGTCAAGTTGCCAGATGTGACCCCAATTCCATTTAGCCTCAAGACGTGATCTGAATCGACGATATTTATGCTCTGTTGGTATTCCTTTCATGGTTCAAATTTCTTTTTATATTAGAACAGCATAACAACCAAATTGAAGGAATGGCAAAATGAGCTAAGCAATGTTCCCCCTCTCCAGTGATTTGTTATACACAGTTATTTACTTCTATAAAGACATTTTGGTGAATTACCAGTTCGTTCAAGTGTGCCGTCTGAAACTAATCTATTGAGGATTACTCGTGTATTTGTCTTGCCTTTTCTTGTGGATATTCCAAAATCGTTGTAAATATCCCTTAATACAAAAGGGTCTTTCCTTTTTTTAACCCACTCTCTAATAGCCTCTGCCATATTTGTTGGCAAGGAAGGAATCATAAAAATTGTATTAACCAATTTTCCCAAGTCTAATTTCAACCTATCTAATGAAACCAAATTACCTAATACAATGTCTTGTTCTATTTTTGATTTAAAAGATTTTAAAATAGCACCATAATTTCTTTGATATTGCTCATTAATCCAATTCGAATGAGATTCCCACCCGCTATCTTTTATGTGATTAATGAAGTCATGCATATACTGAGTAGCCTGAAACCATTCACCATTTAAATTTGTTTTGCGAAATATTTCATGAATTTGCGATTCTATTTTTTTAGCATTAGATTCTGATGTGCTAATTGAATGTAATAATTCTATTTTGTGAGGATTGCCAACCTGAATGTTAATCATTCTCTGATTAATATCAGATGCTATGCCAACCTTGATTGCATCTCCAGTTCTTAGAAAATAAACATTCATTTTTTTTAATGCATAACGACCCTATTCACTGGCTCCCCGCTTTTGGGCGTCCAGTGGAATAGCATGGTTAGGGCGTTTATTTACCTCCAATTGTTTCTGCTTCTTCCATCTACCTATCTAGATCCTCTTT
>CBDUII010000095.1:0-8101 GCA_965367285.1 uncultured bacterium | reverse complement strand
TAAATAAAGGGAGTATTGATAAATACATCACCAAGCCATGGGATGAAGATGATGTTATACATGTTGTTCTTGAGGTGCTCAATATCCGCCTGAAAAAGGCGATAGAGGAAAGGAAGAAGCTTGAATCGCAGTTGGTTCAAAACGCCAAAATGGCTTCCCTCGGTGAACTGGTTGCCGGTATTGCCCACGAGATCAATAACCCGCTCGGGTTTATTTACGCCAACCTCGCGAATTTAAATAAGTTTTTTAAGAAAATCATCGGGATGATAGATAGCTATGATCAGGTCGATTTCCCTGAAGAAGCTAAAGGAATATTGAAAAAAAAGAAAGAAGAAATAAACTATTCCTATCTGCAAAAGAGAATAGGCGAAATGATAGACAGATCAAGAACAGGGGCTGAGAGGATGAAGCAAATTATTCTGGATATGAAAACATTCTCAAGGCTGGATGCTTCTAAAGTAGAAGATGCCGATATAAACAGCTCTATAGATACTACTTTGAACATCCTCGTGCATGAACATAAAAACAGGATAGATATCATCAAAGAATATGGCGATCTGCCCCGTGTAAAGTGTAATATCGCTAAATTAAACCAGGTGTTCATGAATTTATTGGGAAACGCGTGCCAGGCCATTAAGGAAAAGGGAGAGATAGGGATAAAAACTTTTATTGAAGGTGAGATGTGTGTGATGGAATTTAGCGATAGCGGCGGTGGAATGCCTGAGGATGTTATGTCTCAGATATTCGATCCTTTTTATACCACCAAGCCTCCCGGGAAAGGAACAGGCCTTGGGCTTTCCATAAGCCACGGCATCATAGAACAGCATAAAGGAGAAATATCCGTTAAAAGCAAAGTAGGGGAGGGGACGACATTCACAATTAAAATACCGATAGAAGGGAAAGATAGTGATTTGGATAAATAAATATTTTTTTGAATAAAAAGGAGAAAATGATATGGCTGAACAAAAAAAACGGACAATATTATGTGTGGATGATGAGCCTGACATAGTAAGTGCTTTACAGGATACCTTAATGGATGTCTATAATGTGAAAACCGCCACCAGCGGGGCGGAGGCTCTAAAAATATTTGATGAAGAGGATATAGGATGTGTTATCTCCGACCAGAGAATGCCTGAAATGGAAGGAACAGAACTTTTGGCCAAGATAAATGAAATAAAACCGATTTGCAAAAAGATTCTCCTCACCGGGTACGCGGATATCAATGCCGCCATAGACGCTATTAACCTGGGCGCCGTGGATAAATATTTCAGCAAGCCCTGGGAGGATGATGAGCTTCTCAAAGCTATTGAAGACCTGCTGAAAGAGCTCGATCTGGATGAGTTCTTTGAGACAACAATTGAAGAAGCAAAGGGTATGAAGGACGAGGTGGAAAAGGCGAAAAAAGGTTCTGAACAGATTGTGAAGTTTCTGGATAGTTATTTAATCGGTGTCTGCATCGTGGGAGATGATAAGATCGAATATATTAATAAAAAGGGGCTCGCTCTAATAAAATGTAAAAATATTGACGAATGCGTGGGAAAAGATTTTAAAGAAATTTTTTCAATTAACGAGTCAAGCAAAAAAAGGTTGGTGGAAAAATACATGAAAAAGGATGCTTCACCGGGCAGCCTGGACGTCAAATTGTGTGACGGCTCATCCGCCAGCCTACAGGCAAGTGTGATATTTACTTCCGACGCCAGCGGTGTTCAGGTTAGCGGTATAGTGTTTAGCAAATCGTGATATAGAAAACTTTCTTGTTAATTTTATTAGCCACTAAGACACCGAGACACTAAGAAAAACAAAACCCTTTTTTAGACAGGATTAACGGGATGGACTGGATATTTAGCCTTGCATAAGGCGCTGTAAAAGGCAAAAACCAAACAGCGCCTAATAAAATCCAGTCCGTCCCGCCTAAGAATTCAAGCCTTTTTTTGTGACTTTGTGTCTTTGTGGCAACCACTGGCCAGCATTTCTTCAAACAGATGTGCAATCATGCAAGACTTATCCACGCAAGAAAAAATAGAACTAATTAAAAAAAATATCCTATTTCACAACACGAATATTCTTGAGCATGAAGAAAGCAGGGAAGAAGCCTTCAAAATGATTCATATCTCATATGCCGAACAGGGCAAAATAATAATAAAAAAAGGAGAGGAAGGGAATTCCATTATCCTTATATTAAAGGGCGTGGTAGATGTATGTGTGGAGGATAAGAGCGGAAACGAGATAAAGGCAGCCTCAGCTTCGGAAGGCAGTTTTATCGGTGAGATGGCCATAATAGATCAGGCAGTTCGCATGGCTACAGTTAAGGCAGCCTCAGAATGCTGGCTTGGAACTATCCACAGCGAAGACTTCTGGAATTACTTCCAAGAAAATCCGGTTTTGGCTAAAAATTTAGTCAAGGGGATGAACATTAGAGTTAGAGAAGTTAGCAATAATTATATAGACAGGCTATGCGTAGAAAAAGAAGAACTTGAAAAACAGGTAAAAGAGCAAACCGATCAACTGAGAGAAAAGGATATCAAACTTTTGGAAATGGACAGGATTGCGGGTATCGCTACTCTGGCTGCCGGCGTCGCGCATGAAATCAATAATCCCCTTAGTTTTGTAAAGAGCTCTGTCAGTTTTGTGAAAAAGAGTGTGGATAAAATGGGCAAAATCGCAAAGTTCTGGGATGAAAAGCCTGTCCCTGAATCTCTACTGAAAGAATATAAAGATTTTCTCGCTGAGATTAACTTTGATTATGTAATAAAATCCCTCGATGAAAAATTTGAAAGGATAAAAAAAGGAATAGAAAGAATCATGAAGATAGTAAGCAACCTGAAGAGCTTTTCGAGGGTTGATATGGAGGAAATAGGAGAAATAGATATTAACAAAAGCATTGAAGAGGCAGTAGAGGTTTTAAGGTCACAAGAGCTTAAGAATGTAGAATTCGTAAAGAATCTGCAGGAAGTACCCCTTATGAAAACTTCCGCGAATGAGATACATCAATGTTTGCTCCATACCATTCAAAATGCCATAGATGCTGTAGGAAATAAGGGCACTATAAATATAAGCAGTTCCTACAATAAAGAGGATGACCAAATCACCATCATAACAAATGACACTGGAAAGGGTATGACTCCGGAAGTGTTAAGGCAGGCAATGAATCCATTTTTTACAACAAAACCGGTCGGCTCGGGAACAGGCACAGGCCTGTCTATAACTGAAAAGATTGTCCTGCGCCACGGCGGTAAAATCGATCTTTCCAGTACAGAAGGCGAAGGCACAACAGTAACAATGATGTTTCCAACGATAAGCAAGGTGGTGAAGGAGAAGAAATAAATTAGCAGTTAACAATTATCAATGGTCAATTATGATGAACCACAAAGTCACAAAGAGCACAAAGAAAAGAAGTGATGAATTATCAAAGATTATAATTGGTGCTGCGTGTCTTTGTGGTCTAAATTAAAATGAATAAGACTCCAAGAATAATTTTGTATTCAGGAAAAGGCGGGGTAGGGAAGACGTCGGTTTCCGCCGCGACAGGAGTAATGTGCGCGAAACGCGGGTACCGTACTATTGTCATCTCGCTGGATACGGCGCACAGCCTCGCGGATTCTTTTGACCTTTCAGTGGACCTGTACGACATGAATAAAGGCGATCCTGTTAAGATCGAAGATAACCTGTGGATACAGGAGATCGATGTGCACAAGGAAATTGAAAATCATTGGGGTGATGTTTATAAATACTTCACCCTGTTGTTAAATAATTCAGGTATTGATGAAATCGTAGCGGAAGAACTTGCTGTAATACCGGGAATGGAGGACGTGATTTTTCTGCTCTTTATTAATAAATATGTATCAGAGAAGCAATACGACGTCTTGATTCTTGATTGCGCTCCAACAGGCGAGTCCCTTCGCTTTGTCAGCATGCCTTCGACAATCGACTGGTATATGAACAAGGTATTTAAAATAGAGCGGGGACTGGCGCGCGTTATAAGACCGATAGCGAAAATAATGAGTGAAGTACCACTCCCGGAAGACAGCTATTTCAAGACATTGCAAAAACTTTATCATGAGGTCAAAGGTGTGGATAAAATTCTGCTGAACAGGGATATAACATCCACCAGACTGGTTACAAACGCGGAGAAAATGGTGATGCGGGAGACACAGCGCTCGTTCATGTATTTTTGCATGTCCGGTATGTTGATTGACGCTGTTGTAATCAATCGCCTGATACCCCAAAAAGCAGGTTCGGAATATTTCAAAAACTGGATCAATATCCAGAACGATTATACTGAAAAGATGAAGGAGTACTTTGAACCTGTACCTGTAAAATGCGTCCCTGTATTTGACAATGAGATGACAGGCGTCAGTCAGCTTAATCTACTCGGAACAGAGCTTTTTCAAGATAACGACCCGTGCGATTTCTTTTATAAAGAGTCGCCTTATACCTTTGTTTCAAACAATGGAATCCACAAAGTAGAGATTAAGATGCCGGGAGTGAAAAAGGAAAATATTGATCTGTTAAAAAGCAATGAAGAGCTAATTGTCAAGGTGGGCAACCTGAAGCGGCATATTATGCTTCCCAGGATGCTTGCAAAAAGACATCCCTCCAAAGCAAAATTTGAGGGAGATAAACTGTGTGTTTTTTTTGAGAAAGAAAGTACATAAAGTTAATTAAAGGGAGCTCATTTTAATATGCAAGATTCTGTTATTTCAACCTACTGGAAAATAGTCAATGCGGTAAAGAAATCGCTCCCGCCCAAGGAAGATGTTATCAAATTTGCCTTTCATGTGGGACGTGCCGCGAATGAATTGAATAAAGGTATAAAAAGTTTGAGAAGGAAGAAATCCGGGAAAGGGAAAACATCACATCCCGAAAGAATAAAGATAGAATAGAAAGGCAGTGACCTAAAGGTGAAAGTGCCTGAAGTGACCTAAAGTAAATAAAAAGACAGTGCCTAAAGTTATTTGCAATTTGAATCCAAGTCTTCCCAGGTACTCTTTTCTGGGCGAATCTGCGAAGCTAAATCTTAAATTTAATTTACTTTAGTTCACTTATCCTTAACTATCTTTTTTACACCCCTGTACACGCCGTAACCTATTAAACCGCCGAGTATGGGGCCAACTGCTACGGCAGCTAAACCCGCTATGGCTGCTGCTTCACACCCTATGTTGGCAATAAGTGCCCCGGTACCGATAACGTATCCACTAATTCCGCCGGTGCCTGCAACGGAAATTGCCGCCCCTGAAGTAGTGGTTGCGCCGGCTACAACGCCCGCGCCCGCGGTAACAGCAGGTGCATATTCAAGATCGTCCTGGTTTTTATTTTTCTCACGCATCCTTGAATTCCTCATTCAAAGCGAATTATAAAGCAATTCCAGCTTTTTGTCCAAGCTTTTTTTATTTGAATTTTATAATAAAGAGAAGTTAAAATATAGTATTACTAAATTGCATTTGGATATAAAATTCTATGTCTAATATTTCTAAAGATCAGTGGATCTCTTTGCTGAAGTCGACCGCTTTTTTTAAAGCATTTGAAGATCATGAAATAAACAAAATAGTAGAGAATGCTGACTTGTTGCATTTTAAAATGCACCAATATATTATAAAAGAGAATGAAGAGGATTTTTCTTTTTTTGTAATTATAAAAGGGCATGCGAACGTAATTAATAAAGCACAGTCTTCATCTCCTCCGGAACAACTATTGACAATAAATGCCGGAGAATGTTTTGGTGAGATGGCTGTCATTACGAAGCAGACGCGAACAAATTTTGTCATTGCTGGCAGTGAATGCTATGTGATGAAAGTTAACGGAGCAACCATTGATAATTTTGATGAATCTATTCAGCTAAAACTATATAAACAGTTTTCCCTCATTTTAACAAAGAGATTACAATCATCTTTCAGCCCTTCTTAAAAACATACAATCAAATTAAGTTTCGTTCAGGACAATTTAGTTTTACTTCCTGCCGCGCATTCAGGTAGATGTTATCAAGCTTCAGGATTAATTACGTATTCTATATCAGATAGTTTTTGCTCGAGAAAAGTCGCAATTTTCTTTTCCGCCAGAGCCTTCTTCTCACGGCCCAGTGACGTAAGATATTGATGTATTTGATCTAGTTCGTCTTGAACTTTTTTGGCTAAATCTTTTTTGAGCGCTATGGATTTTGCCTGGTATTCTTTTTCCAAACGTTGGAGCAGCCTGTCTTTTTCCCGTTTTGTCCATTCATAGACCTGCTCCAGTCCTTTCTCCTTTTCCAGGCGGATTTCTTCGTAAGCGTTTTCTTTCATCTCCTTTAATTCCTTTTTCAACGTACCCAATCTACGTGTTTTTTCAGCATTAAAGTCTTCATCAATAAGGCTCTTTTTTTGGTTTTTCAAAGATTCAATCTCTTTCTCAAGATTCGACTTATACTCAATTGTCTTCTCTTTTTCCAAACTAATTTTTTCGAAAGACTTTTTTTTGAACTCACTCAATTCCTGTTCCAACTGAGCCATTCTTCTTGTTCTTTCGGCTTTAATTTCTTTGTCCATATGGGCGCTTTTTTTAAGCTTTTTAAATTCCTCTTCCAACTCAGTCATTCTGCTCCTTCTTTCAGCCTTAATCTCTTCATCGATGAGGACTTTTTTTTGTCTTTTCACGGATTCCATCTTTCGTTCAAAAGTGGACATGTATTCATTCGCCTTTTCTTTTTCTATTCGAATTTCCTCGTAGGCTTTATTTTTTATCTCCTTTAGCGCCTGCTTCAATTCATCCATTTTCCTTGTTCTTTCTTCTTCGATAATTCTCTTTTTCGGGCTTTTCATAGATTCCATTTCTTGCTCAAGATTAGAGTTTGCATTATTTATCTTTTCCTTTTCTATTTGAATTTTCTGGTAGGCATTATCCTTGAACTCTTTTAATTCCTGTTCCAACTCAGCCATCTTTCTTATTTTTTCTTTGTTGATCTCCTCATTGACAACAGCCATTATTTGGCTTTTCATAGACGCCAGTTCCTGACCAATATTAGTTTTGCGTTCATCATTTGCTTTCTCCTTTTCCACGCGGATTTCTTCGTGGGCCTTTTTTTTCATCTCATCCAGTTCCTGTTTCAATTCATCCATTTTCCTTGTTCTTTCCGTCTTAATCTCATCTTCGACAATAGCCATGTTTTTCTTTTTTTTAGACCTGCATTCCTCTTTTACCTTCTCCTTTTCTATTTGAATTTTCTGGTAGGCATTATCCTTGAACTTCCTTAATTCCTGCTCCAATTTAGCGATTTTTCTTGTTTTTTCAGCTTTAATTTCTTCTTCGGTAACAGTCATATTTGTTTCTTTTATATCTGTCATGTCTCGTTTAAAATCAGATTTGATTTCTTTAAAAATGGATTCTTTTTCAAAGGATGGCCCTGTCATATTTTTCGAGCTTTCCACCTTTGTTTGCTCAAAATTAATTTCTTTTGAATTATTATTTACTTGTTTCAAAGCTGGATGCTCATGGTTCTTTCTTTTAATAGATCGTTGTTTATGATTATACTCAAGAAAAAGTCCTATTAACGCTCCGGAAAAAACTGTAAGTCGATACACCAGTGACAATATCATTTTATTGCGTTTCCTCTTCAATGCGGGTCATGGTTTCCACCCACTTTATACGATCATCTATATTATATCTGAACTCATCCAATGTTGCCACAACCAGGCCGGATTCATTACTGATAATACTTGATTGTTTTACATGAAAGGTTATGTCCAAACCGGGGCATTCAATGACATCAATCCTTCCATCATCAAAATCAGCAGCTTCGAATATAACACTATCCATTGAAATATTAATGGCATTACCATGACGGAGATCGCCTTTTTTATTTATCCAGTGAACTATCATTGCGCCGGGGCGCAAAGGAATCCTCATGAAATCCTGTTTATCAAAACGAAACCTGTCCTTTTCAGCATCGAGAAGTTTTACATGTTCTTTGTCCGCGTCATTAATAGCCATTTGTATTTCGTTCTCTATAAATTTATTAGCGTCCTTGATAGAGCTTGATGACAATTTCTTAAGCTTGGCATCCACTTGCTCAGGGGTTTGATTTTCACGTATTTTATCTTTTGTCCAGTCAACTTCTTCCAGAACCGGT